>JAHXHT010000232.1 GCA_025656435.1 Candidatus Thiodiazotropha sp. (ex Gloverina cf. vestifex)
GCACCATTATCCCTCAATCGATGGATTCGTTCAGAGCTTCCCTAACAGTCACAATTACGGCCATACAACCGCGCCTACGCCTATCGGGGATTAATCGCCTCGGCTTTCAGCCTTCCATGGCGATCAGCGATGGACTCAAGAGTACGACCAAGTTCAAGAACTGGTGGTACGACTATCGCATCAGCTACGTCGACACCAAAAGCTTTGCCGATTACCGGACGCTCTATTTCAAGAATGGCGAACTGATCAAGATTATCGACCGGGACTGGGGATTGGTGAATACAGAAGAGGAGGGGGATCCCCGCGCACTCTTCTGGAAATACTGGTACGGTTTGGATCTTAGAACGGGACATGAAAGCCTGGCGGTGATTCCGAAAAAAGTGGTGGAGTACAACAGTAATCGGAGAAATTCCTTCTGGACTGAGAAGACATTACGCAAAATCAAACGGTAAGGGGATCTTCTCAACTTTTTGTGGGCACCAATCTGGCCTCTAGACCGATTCTGTTTTGACTTGTGGAAGTGGCCTGTAATAGACTGCGTCACTGCTTCAAGTGGGTACCTTTAAGTTATTGATTCGTTATAGTAAAGCTTACACGGATCAGAGTGTTATCCAATTAGCGAAGTCTGTTCACACAGACCGTTGATTTAATGATGTAGGCCGGCCCAAGCTGCTGGCCTTTTTTAATTTCATGTGGCCTCTCGTATGGGTCACCACTGATGAGGAAGTAAAAAACATGCCTGTTATTTCTCTCCCCGATGGCTCCCAACGCACATTTGATGCCCCTTTAACCGTACACGATATCGCAGCAGACATCGGTCCTGGACTTGCCAAGGCCGCGATGGCTGGTCGCGTCAATGGACGTTTCGTCGATACCTCTTATCTTGTTGATGAGGATTGCGAAGTCGCCATTGTCACCAGCCGAGACGAAGAGGCTTTGGAATTACTGCGCCACGACGCCGCCCATGTGATGGCGCAGGCGGTGCAGGAACTCTATCCCGGTACTCAGGTGACCATCGGGCCCGCCATCACAGATGGATTCTATTACGACTTTGCCAGAGAAGATGCCTTCACACCGGACGATCTGAAGAAGATCGAGCAGCGCATGCATGAGATCGTCAAACGCAACCTGCCCCTGCAACGGGAAGTCTGGGACAGAGACAAGGCGATGAAGACTTTTGAGTCGATTGGCGAGAAATACAAAGTTGAGATCATCAGAGAATATATCCCTGAAGGTGAAGAGGTCTCAATCTATCGTCAGGGCGACTGGTTTGATGTTTGCCGTGGACCTCATCTGCCTAGCACCGGCATGCTGGGAAAAGGTTTTAAGTTGATGAAGGTGGCCGGGGCCTATTGGCGTGGTGACTCCAACAACGAGATGTTGCAACGCATTTACGGTACGGCCTGGCGCGATAAAAAGGAGTTGAAGGCTTACCTGCACCGCCTGGAAGAGGCGGAGAAGCGGGACCATCGCAAGATCGGCAAGGTACAGGATCTCTTTCATACACAGGAAGAGGCGCCCGGCATGGCCTTCTGGCATGACAAAGGCTGGCAGATCTACCTGACCATTCAGCAATACATCCGCGACAAGCTGAAGGATCATGGTTACCAGGAAGTGCATACACCCCAGGTGATAGACCGCAGCCTGTGGGAGAAATCGGGTCATTGGGATAAATTTCGTGACGATATCTTCGTGACCGAGACGGATGACCGGGTCTACGCCATCAAGCCGATGAACTGCCCGGCGCATATCCAGATCTACAATCACGGCCTGAAGAGTTATCGGGATCTGCCCCTGCGTCTGGCTGAGTTTGGTTCCTGTCACCGCAATGAGCCGTCGGGGACGCTGCACGGCCTGATGCGGGTGCGCAATTTCGTTCAGGACGATGCGCATATCTTCTGTAGCGAAGATCAGATCCTCTCTGAGATACAGGACTTCAATAGCCTGTTATTGGAGGTCTACAAGGATTTTGGCTTCGATGAGGTTCTGATCAAGCTCTCTACGAGACCTGAAAAGCGAGTAGGGTCAGATGAGGTATGGGATAAATCTGAGAAAGCACTTGAAGATGTATTGAATCAGCAAGGCCTGGATTGGGAGCTGCAGCCGGGTGAAGGCGCCTTCTACGGACCGAAAATCGAATTCTCCCTGCGAGACTGTCTTGGCCGGATCTGGCAACTGGGCACCATACAGCTCGATTTTTCCATGCCGGAGCGGCTTGGCGCCACCTATATCGCCGAGGATAACAGCAAGAAAGTGCCGGTAATGCTGCATCGGGCGATACTTGGATCGCTGGAGCGTTTCATCGGAATTCTGATCGAACACTACGCGGGTGCGCTACCTCTCTGGCTGGCCCCAGTGCAGGCTGTTTTACTAAATATCACAGATCGCCAGGCCGATTATCTGCAAGATTGCCTCAAATCCCTGCGAAATAACGGTTTTCGTGTCGATTCAGACTTGAGAAATGAGAAGATTGGCTTTAAAATCCGCGAGCATACGTTAATGCGCGTACCTTATTTACTGGTCATTGGTGATCGGGAGATGGAGGAGGGCGCAGTCGCCGTACGCACACGAACAGGTGAAGACCTTGGCGCAATGTCGCTTGATGACTTCATTGATCGTATGCGGGGTGAAGTCAAGCAACGTGTAAACTGAGTGTGAAGCACCGGTCAACCGGTGCTTTTCTACTTTTCAGGATTGAACTTTTTGGAGGAACCGGCTATCGCTGCTGCAAAAAAGCACCGTCTGAATGACGACATTACCGTTTCGGAAGTGAGGCTCGTTGGAGTTGATGGTGAACAAATAGGTGTTGTTTCGATTGATGAGGCCCAGAGGGCAGCTCAAGAAGCAAGATTGGATTTGGTGGAGATCGTGCCAAACGGGGAGCCCCCGGTTTGTCGCGTGATGGATTACGGCAAGTTTCTCTTCGATTTGAAGAAACAGAAACAGGCCGCCAAGAAGAAGCAGAAGCAGGTTCATATCAAAGAGATCAAGTTCCGACCAGGGACTGGTGAAGGGGACTATCAGGTAAAACTACGCAACCTGACGCGTTTCCTGCAAGACGGGGACAAGACCAAGGTAACCATGCGGTTCCGAGGCCGTGAGCACGCACACCGTGAGCTCGGTTTAGAACTTCTGCAACGGGTGGAGAAAGATCTGGAGGAGTTTGGCCAGATCGAACAGAAGCCTGCGATGGAAGGACGGCAAATGGTGATGGTGTTGGGCCCCAAGAAAAAGTAACTATTTTTAACGCCATAAGGCGTCACAAATCGCGGAGTTATAGAGACAATGCCTAAGATTAAGACAAATCGCGGTGCGGCCAAAAGGTTCAAACGCACTTCGTCCGGTTCGTTCAAGCGAAACTGCTCGCATCGTCGTCACATTCTGACGAAGAAGAGTACCAAGCGGAAACGCCAGCTGCGTTCTCCCCATACTATTGCAAAATCCGATGTGGCCGTCGCCCGTCGTATGATGCCTTACGCCTAACATTTACGAACCGGATCTGAACAATGCCAAGAGTTAAACGTGGTGTACAAGCACGCGCCCGCCATAAGAAGGTGCTTGAGGAAGCCAAGGGTTATTACGGTGCCCGCAGCAAGATTTATCGTGTCGCCAAACAGGCGGTCATCAAGGCCGGTCAATATGCCTACCGCGATCGTCGCCAGAAAAAACGTCAATTTCGTGCGCTGTGGATTGCGCGTATCAATGCGGGAGCCCGTGATAACGGCCTCTCCTATAGCCGTATGATCAACGGATTGCATATTGCCAATGTCGAGGTTGACCGTAAGATGCTGGCTGATTTGGCGATTCACGACAAAGCGGCATTTACCGCGCTGGCAGAACAGGCCAAGGCCGCTCTCTCCAGCTAAGGAAGCTCTGAACGAATCCATCGATTGAGGGATAATGGTGCACATTCTAGGCCAATCATTATATAGACCCCATGAAGCAAACA
>JAHXHT010000233.1 GCA_025656435.1 Candidatus Thiodiazotropha sp. (ex Gloverina cf. vestifex)
GGTCGGGGCATAACGGCTGTCGCGTTGGCGAGTCGATTTTGGGGACTCGGATGTCCCAAAATCTTTCACGAGGTAGCGACACGCTTGCAGTTCCCTTTCGATATTGAGATTGTTCACCTCAATCTCTCGAACTTCTTCGAAGCTATCCACGCCCAGTCGGCTGACAAAAGCCAGGTTGCCTGTTGTGGCAACCATGCGCAGAATAGCGGGAATGGAGCGCAACTCCATCACCACGTTCATCTCGACACCAGCTTCCCGCAGTGCGGCATTGATGATCTGCCGAACGGCTGTATCTGCCTCAAAACCGACAAAGGCGAGACCGTCCAGGGCTTTGGCATTAATGGCTTTTTTGTTGGCCAGTGGGTGACCCTTTGGACCGACCAGGACGATACTGTCGTTCAATAACGGCCAGACATCCAGCTCCCTGGCCTGAACCGGCAGTGTCACTAAACCCAGTTCCAGACGACCACTGATCACATCCTCGGCAACCTCGATACTACCGGCCTCTTTCAGTTGAAACCTGACTGCCGGGTGGCTGCGTTGAAAGCTGGCGATAGCTTTGGACAGGACAAACGAGACCGCTGTGGCGCTACCGCCAATGCGTACCGTGCCCCCCTCTAACCCCTGGTGGGCACGTACCTGTTCTTTCAGATGGTCGAAACGATTAACCAGGATCTGGGCCTCGGCCACCACCAGCCGTCCGATCTCCGTCAATTCAGCGCCTTTGCGTCCCCGATTGAGCAACTCTGCGCCGAGGAATGCCTCTAATTGTTGAAGACGGCGGGAGAGAGCGGGTTGAGTAATGCCGATATGGTCGGCCGCCTCGGTGATCGAACCGGTTTCAGAGACTGCCAGTAGTGAACGAAGGTGTTGTAGGTCCATGATTTCAAGATTTTAGCATGCATAAATTGCATAATATATATGCGAACAATCCATTATACGTATAGATAATCGTCTGCTATCTTCCTAGACCTAAGCCGGAAATACCGGATATTGCCGATTTACAGTTTGAGTGCCATCGGTGCTCATCTCCATTGACTGAGGAGAGGTCACTCATGCTTGAAGCCTATCGCCAGCACGTAGAAGAACGTGCCACACAGGGCATTCCTCCATTGCCGCTGAATGCTCAGCAGGTTGCTGATTTGGTGGAGCTGTTGAAGCGCCCGCCTGCCGGAGAAGAAGATATTCTGTTGGATCTGCTTACCAACCGCGTCCCACCTGGCGTAGATGATGCCGCCTATGTTAAAGCCGGCTTTCTGGCTGCGGTGGCTCAGGGTGAAGCGCAAAGTCCGCTGATCGACAGGAACAAGGCAGTAGAACTCCTGGGTACCATGCTCGGTGGGTACAACATCCAGCCGCTAATCCAACTGCTGGACGATGCTGCGCTAGCTGAACTGGCCGGAGAACAGCTGAAATACACCCTGCTGATGTTCGATGCTTTTCATGATGTGAAAGAGAAGGCTGAGGCGGGTAACGCCAACGCCAAGGCCGTTATCCAGTCTTGGGCTGATGCAGAGTGGTTCACCCGTAAGCCTGACGTACCCGCCGAGATCAAGCTGACGGTGTTCAAAGTAACTGGCGAGACCAATACCGATGATCTCTCGCCCGCACAGGATGCCTGGTCCCGCCCCGATATTCCGCTGCATGCCCTGGCCATGCTGAAGAACGAGCGCGAAGGTATCCACGATGCCATCGCACAGATCGATGAACTCAAAAACAAAGGCAATATGGTTGCCTATGTGGGTGACGTAGTGGGCACCGGATCATCCCGTAAATCGGCCACAAACTCGGTGCTCTGGACCACCGGTCAGGACATCCCCCATGTGCCTAATAAGCGCCAGGGTGGTGTCGTATTGGGTGGCAAGATCGCGCCTATCTTTTTCAACACGGTTGAGGATTCAGGTGCACTGCCTATCGAGTGTCCAGTCGAGAGCCTCGATATGGGAGACGTGATCGTCCTCAAACCCTACGAGGGTAAGATTGAGAACGAGGCGGGCGATGTAATCTCTGAATTCTCCCTAAAGACAGCAGTTATCCTGGACGAGGTCAAAGCCGGCGGACGCATTCCGCTGATTATCGGTCGTTCACTGACTGAAAAAGCACGCGAGGCCCTGGATCTGGGTGCGACTGATACTTTTCAGCGTCCGGTTGATCCCGAGGATTCCGGCAAGGGTTTCACTCTGGCGCAGAAGATTGTCGGCAAAGCCTGTGGCGTTGAGGGCATACGTCCCGGTACCTATTGCGAGCCACGCATGAGTACCGTGGGTTCCCAGGACACCACTGGACCGATGACCCGTGATGAGTTGAAAGAGCTGGCCTGTCTGGGCTTCTCCGCCGATCTGGTGATGCAGTCCTTTTGCCACACCGCAGCCTATCCCAAACCCGTCGATATCAACACTCAGCACACCCTGCCGGATTTCATGCAGAATCGCGGCGGTGTCTCCCTGCGTCCCGGTGACGGTATCATCCACTCTTGGCTCAATCGCATGTTGTTGCCTGATCAGGTAGGTACTGGTGGTGATTCCCACACCCGCTTTCCGCTGGGCATCTCTTTTCCGGCCGGTTCCGGGCTGGTTGCTTTCGGTGCGGCTCTGGGGGTGATTCCACTGGATATGCCTGAGTCGGTGTTGGTGAAGTTCACTGGCGAGATGCAGCCGGGTATCACACTTCGTGATCTGGTTAATGCGATCCCTTACGCGGCCATTCAGCGGGGTCTTTTGACTGTTGAAAAACAGGGCAAAAAGAATGTCTATAATGGTCGCGTTGTAGAGATTCAGGGTTTGCCGGATCTGACCGTAGAACAGGCTTTTGAGCTCTCCGACGCCTCCGCTGAGCGTTCAGCTGGTGGTTGCACCATTGAACTCTCCGAAGCCTCCGTGGCGGAATATCTGCGCTCCAATGTGATTATGCTGCGCTGGATGATCGACAATGGTTATGAAGATGCCCGTACCCTGGAGCGCCGTGCACGTGCCATGGAAGCGTGGTTGGAGAATCCCAGCCTGATGCGTGCGGATGCGGATGCGGATGCGGAGTACGCCGAGGTCATCGAGATCAACATGTCCGAGATCAAGGAGCCACTGCTGGCCTGTCCCAATGATCCAGACGATGTGAAGCCGCTGAGCGAAGTGCAGGGCACCAAAATTGATGAAGTCTTCATCGGCTCATGCATGACCAATATCGGTCACTTCCGTGCGGCGGGTAAATTGTTGGAGTCTGCCGACACCGCCATCCCCACACGTCTATGGATTGCACCCCCCACCAAAATGGATGAGGCGCAATTGATGGAGGAGGGCTACTACAATATCTACGCCACTTCTGGTGCACGTACAGAGATGCCCGGTTGTTCGCTTTGCATGGGTAACCAGGCACGTATTGCAGAAGCTTCCACTGCTGTATCGACTTCTACCAGAAATTTCCCCAACCGACTTGGCAAAGGCGCCGATGTCTATCTGGCTTCTGCAGAGTTGGCTTCGATTGCGGCAATTCTTGGAAAGTTGCCGACAGTGGAGGAATACATGGCTTATGCCACTAAGATTGATTCAATGGCACCGGATATCTATCGATATCTTAGTTTTGACAAGATGCCAGCCTATATTGAATCAGCAGATCGTGGTAGGGAAATCGCCGTCAAATTGATTGCTTAGTTCCTGTTTGTCACCCGGAGGGAGCTTTTCCTCCGGGCAGATTTCAGGAACCTCTGATTAATTCACGGTTCGGCGTGTGGTGCCTGAAATGTCCCGACTCTGCGTTGAAAAGCTTCGCAATAGCGGGCTATTACGCGAGCTTTTGCCTTGATCCGAGGCATTTCATCTCACCAGACACTCGATCCAGAATTAATCAGGGATTCCTTAAGGTTTCGTTCGCTGATCGCCATGGAAGGCTGAAAGCCGAGGCGATTAGTCCCCGATAGGCGTAGGCGCGGTTGTATGGCCGTAATTGTGACTG
>JAHXHT010000234.1 GCA_025656435.1 Candidatus Thiodiazotropha sp. (ex Gloverina cf. vestifex)
GACGGTCGGGGCATAACGGCTGTCGCGTAGGCGAGTCGATTTTGGGGACTCGGATGTCCCAAAATCTTTCACGAGGTAGCGACACGCTTGGCCTGTTCCAGCCGCTCTGCCCGGTAGAGTGGGGAGGGACGCCATAATTTCAGGACCTCTCTCACCTCTTCAGGGATGGGGATCCAGCGCTCGCTGCTGACCTCCTGCTCGATGATTGCAGGCGGAAATATGGCACCGAGGGCGTCAGGGGTGATAGGACTTCCGTCAGGCGCAAGAATTGGCGCCGGTGGATTGGGCATATCCGCCACCACGTTGTACCAATGGGTCGGCATATCTGCTTCTTTAAGCAGGATCTTGGTCTTCATGCTTTGACAATCTCCTGGGGCTTGGCCCGGGCCTTGAATAGTGTTCTGATAGCAGCGCTCCGGCCATGTTGGCATCGACCCCTTGAGGGATGTGAGTGAATCCGGAAGCGTGTAAGCAAATATACACAAACTAAGCCGGTGAGCGCCATGAGCATCCCGCGTCCGTTTGAGCGAAATCATAAACATAACACCAGGTAAAGCCGTGCCGTTGATCACCCTGAGAAATATCCACCTCAGCTTTGGGGATGCCCCCCTGTTGGATGCCATCGACTTGAATATCGATAAGGGCGAACGCATCTGCCTGCTGGGCCGCAACGGGGCGGGCAAGTCGACCCTGATGAAGGTGTTGCTGGGTGAACTGACGCCTGATGATGGAGAGAGGGTGGTCAGTAAAGGCGTAAAAATTGCCAGGTTAATCCAGGAAGTCCCGCACGATATGAGCGGCAGTGTGTTCGGGGTCGTGGCGGATGGGATCGGTCATCTGGCGGATAAGATCAAGACCTACCACCATATCAGTCATCAGTTGGCCGAGACCGGCGATGAGACCTTGCTGGATAGCCTCTCCCGAGCGCAGCACGATCTCGAGGCGGCTGACGGCTGGCAATTGGAACAGCGGGTGGAGACCGTTATCTCGCGACTGGACCTGGATGCCGACGACGAGTTTGGCGAACTTTCGGGTGGACTCAAGCGGCGGGTGCTGCTGGCGCAAGCGCTCGTTACCGACCCTGACCTGCTGCTGCTCGACGAGCCGACCAATCATCTGGATATCGAGGCCATCGACTGGATGGAAGAGTTCCTGCTCGGTTATGCAGGGGCGATTCTTTTCGTTACCCACGACCGCGCCTTTCTGCGACGGCTCGCAACTCGTATTCTGGAACTGGATCGGGGCAGCCTGACCGACTGGCCGGGTGACTATGCCAACTACCTGCGCCGCAAAGAGGAGCGGCTCAATGCCGAGGTGCTGGCCAACGAGCGTTTCGATAAAAAGCTGGCGGAGGAGGAGGCTTGGATCCGCCAAGGTATCAAGGCGCGCAGGACCCGCAACGAGGGCCGGGTGCGGGCGCTCAAGGCGATGCGGGATCAGCACCGGGAGCGCCGTAGCGAGATGGGCAATGCCCAAATGCAGCTGCAGTCGGGGGAGCGCTCCGGCAAGCTGGTGGTGGAGGTGGAAGGGATCGGTTATGCCTGGGATCAGGAGCCGGTGATTCGCGATTTCTCCACCACGATCCTGCGGGGTGACCGGGTCGGCATCATCGGCCCCAACGGCTCCGGCAAGACCACCCTGCTCAATCTCTTGCTTGGCCGGCTGCAGCCCGATAGTGGGGAGATCAAACTGGGCAGCAATCTGCAAGTAGCCTATTTCGACCAACTGCGCAGCCAGCTCGATGAAGAATGTTCGGTACAGGACAACGTGGGCGGCGGCAGCGACAAGGTGGAGATCGGCGGCAGGAGCAAGCACATCATCGGCTACCTGCAGGATTTTCTCTTCACCCCTGCACGGGCACGGACCCCGGTAAAGGCGCTCTCCGGTGGCGAGCGCAATCGTCTTCTGCTGGCCAAGCTGTTTACCAAGCCGGCCAATGTCCTGGTGCTCGACGAGCCCACCAATGATCTGGACGTGGAGACCCTCGAGCTCCTGGAGGAGCTGCTGGCGGACTACCCGGGTACCCTGCTACTGGTCAGCCACGACCGTGAGTTTCTCGACAACGCAGTAACCAGCTGTCTGGTATTCGAAGGAGAAAGCCGGGTGGCCGAATATGTCGGTGGCTACAGCGACTGGGAACGCTACCGCAAGACCAAACAGTCGTCAGTACCGAATACCACCAGTGAAGAGAGGGTTAAGTCTGCCCCGGAGAAGCCGAAAAAGAAGATAGAGAAGCTGAGTTACAAGGATCAACGGGAACTCGACAAGCTGCCGAAACAGATCGAAGCACTGGAGTCACAACTGAGCGAAGTGCAGGCAGCGTTGAGCGACCCGGCCCTATACCAAGCCGAGGGAAAGCGGGTAGGGGCGCTTCAGCAACGACTGTCCGATGTACAAGCGAACCTGGATCAGGCCTATGAACGTTGGGAATATCTCGAATCTCTTAAAACGGGTGAATAACAACGCCGGTCGTCTAATTGTGCTGGTGATGCTGACGGCTATGCCGGTACAGGAGATCTTGGCGGGCGCCAGTTGCGTGGTGGCCAAGCGCCTTGGTCACTCCCTGGCCATCGAGTGGGTCGCCTCCCCCCGGGAAAGTGCCGAGTCCGCCCTGCGCAAGGCCGAAGGCAAACTCATCAATCAGGGCTACCGGACCAAAGGCCAGGATGTACATGCCCAGGCTGCTACAGAGTTGTCCAATGCCTATATGGTGATAATAAAGACCGAATACACCACCGCGACAGGCCGCACCCGCACCAGCTATGGCTGCGGCTACAGCGCCCGCTCAGAAAACCAGGCGGGACAGGCGGCACTCTACGACCTGCAGAACTACTCTTGGGGCTGGAAACCTGAGTACGGCTACGAAGTGGTTGAGTCTTTTCGCTTTTGATTGAAAAGAACGACTCAATGGTGGAACACCATTCAAGTGTTAATGGAGATGCGGTGTATTGATGTGCCGCATACAGGGCTAAGCCTGGCATCCAACAGGCACTCGCCGACGAAGCATCAGAAAAACATCCCGCGACTTTAGATATCCCTTTCATAGGTGTATTGAAACACCCTACCGTTTCATCAGAAAGCTTCAACCAACCAGCCAATAGCAGCCCCAGAGAAGCCAATGGCTGCTTTAATGTCATCCATCAGGTCTCCAACGCAGCTATTTACATAGGGATCGTCACGAAAATCACCGCGAACGAATCAAAAAGCATGACAAACGAAGCTAATAACCTCGCTCATGGTGCTAAAAGCCTCGTTAAAGAAGAAATTAACATTGTTCGCGGAGAAAAAAGCATCGTTAACGGTAAAGAACACCCCTGTGTGTGAGATGTGACTCTATCTCCACACAACAAAAGCGAGAGATGGCAGCATAAATGCTGCAAGCGAGAAGCCGAAAAGCACGAAACCCGACAGCTACCATCAGCCCTCCGACCAAACAGTGACACCCACCCATACCGAAAGTACGCGGGTAACCCAATGGCACTCACTGGCGGATAAATTAAGCGCAATCAAACGGCCTGATCAATCAGCAATCCGCCACCGATAGAAAAACAGACAGGCAATAGAACGGAGCCGGCCACACCCCGCTCACCGAGCGGCACGCAGCGAAACCCCAAAGACATCAACCAGCAGCAATGCCGCGAACCATGAATAGAAAACTGAGCCTCAGAACCACCCGTGTAGGAAAAAGACCACAGACAACCAAGAATCGATATGGCATCATTTAGAATGAAAGAGGAATTAATTCTCATTAGATCAAAAACATGGATCACCAAGTCATGAATTCTACTGAAAAAAAAGGCAATACCTGCTTGCGAAAAGAAATGAGAACATTCGCTGATCGCCATGGAAGGCTGAAAGCCGAGGCGATTAGTCCCCGATAGGCGTAGGCGCGGTTGTATGGCCGTAATTGTGACTGT
>JAHXHT010000235.1 GCA_025656435.1 Candidatus Thiodiazotropha sp. (ex Gloverina cf. vestifex)
GACGGTCGGGGCATAACGGCTGTCGCGTTGGCGAGTCGATTTTGGGGACTCGGATGTCCCAAAATCTATCACGAGGTAGCGACACGCTTGTCATAGAGGGAGCTGTTAACAGCAGTGCCCTGCTTGACCAGACTGATGCCTTCATCATTGAGGATGTCTTCGGTGGCAACAACCTGATGGGTATCACCGAGAGTGGTGACCTGTTTGAGGTAGGGGTCTGTTTGTGTCAAAGAATCCATTGGCCTGACGCATTATTTTATCCAACCCTTTATCGGCCAATACCGATAGTCCTTTATCGTATGAGTAATTTTGTATGGAAACGGAAAACTGCCATTCAGGCCGTTTCACCTCAAGATGTAAATCCTTTGGTTCCGAATTCACCTATAGGTAAGCACATAGCTGACTAGCTCCCACCATTCATTGTTCTAGAGAAACGGCCATATTTGTGACGCAGTTCTAGAAGTTTATGTACTTTATTATTCATGATGGACGCTACAAATGGGGACGCTATCCAGAACGTAAATCGCTATGTCTGGAGGGGAAAAGCACCTGGTTACCGTTTCAGTAACCATTGTTCACTGAGTTATGAACGCCATCTATCAAGTAGAAAGTTTACAATCCTGAGCAATCTTTGGGAGAGGAAAATGACCACGACCCCACAAACACTTGTTGAAAATATCGACCAATTGGTTTCTCTCCCTGATGTCTGCATCAAGGTCAATGAGATGGTGGACTCGGCAAACTACTCTGCAACACAGGTGGCTGAAGCCATATCGCAGGATGTGGATATATCGGCGCGTCTCCTTCGACTGGTGAACAGTGCGCTGTTTGGCCTGCAGTCAAAGGTGGACACCATATCCAGAGCTGTGGCCATCGCCGGAAGCGATGAGGTCCGTAGCCTGGTGATGGCGACAACAGCCGTCAGATCGTTCACCGGTATACCTGAAGAACTGGTCAATATGGCTGATTTCTGGCGTCATTCCATTATGACCGGCGTGATGTCACAGCTCCTCGCCGTGCAGACAAAAACACTACACAGCGAACGCCTGTTTGTCATGGGCATGCTGCATGATGTGGGAAGACTGGTGATCTATCTGACGCTACCGGAAAAGGCCAAGGAGATTCTTCTGGTCACAGGTGGTGACGACTGGGTATCGGCAGAGGCGGAAGAGGATGCACTTGGTTTCAACCATATGGATGTGGGAGCGGAATTGATGCGCGCCTGGGGTCTGCCAGAAGGGTTGGAGATGGTTGCCCGCCATCACCATCGGCCAAGCGAAGCGCGCGATTACCAGCGTGATGTCGCTCTGGTGCACATTGCCTGGGCAGTGGCCAGAGGCGAGACAGCCGGTTTCTCAGTCGATGAGATGTTGTGGGCAATTGATCCTGTGGCCTGGGAGGTGACTGGCTTGAGCCCACAGATCGTCGCGCCTATGGTTGAAGAGATGCTGACAAAATCTGCCGAGACCATCAATTTAATGCTGGCGCCCATGTCGAGAAAGCGGGCTTAGCCGCTAGGCCGAAAGAATTCATCCAGCGGCTGAACATGGCCTACCAAGGTATCGGGTTTAATTCGTGATAACAGGCCCTAAAACGATTTAAAGTTTCCTTTCACGGCCTCCGCACACTCACCCTCCGCTGCGTGGATATCCAGCGGCTCGCCCTGTGGTGAAATACAGCTGATCGTAATCAGCCGGTCCTGCTCAATGCCGACAATTCGCTTCACCCGCATGGGGCTGGCATTGTAGCTGAGATCGATGACAGCAAGCCTGTAATTTCCAACCGTCTCATAACGCCCCTGAGTCTCAGCATGACTGAAACGCTCATGAGGGGGGATATTATTCCGCTCATAGGCCTGCACCAGGCGTTGTTCCGCCGCCGCTCTGGTCTCTTCGGAGAGGACCTGCAGATAACCTTGGTCAAAAGCGGATTCCGTCAGGCCATTCGTGGGTTCCTGGCTGATCTTGACGTTTGATTGAGATGCCACCATGTCACAGCCGGCAAGTATCAAAAGGAGTGGGAGAATCAGCGTCGGGCGAAGTGGCATGGTACATCCTGATAATGGTATGGCTAGGTCGACCTATTCTACCCTATTCCAGCATGTCTTCGGATGGCTTGTTACCAACTCAACCCGTATTCCTCAACCCGGCAGAGATAGCGTTGATGGAACGTAGTAAAGGTGTCAGCCAAAGTTCTCGCGCCTCTTCGCTGAGACTACTGTCGCGATAGTGACGGATCAGGCCGAGCTGGATATGATTGAGAGGATCGAGATAGGCGTCACGCCGGCTGAGTGATTGCTTGAGCACCGGTGTGTCGTCGAGCAGCTCGTCGATCTCCGCGATCTCCAGTATCTGTTTGCGAGTGCGATGATGTTCATCACGAATGGCTTCAAATACCCGGCCCCGGGTTTCCGGGTCGTGACAGAGCCTGGCATACTGTTCGGCGATTGCCATATCGGACTTGAAAAGCGCCATCTGAGTATTGCGCAACAGGGCATGGAAGAAAGGCCATTCCCGATACATTTTCTGCAGTTGTTTGAGATGTCCCTTACTCTTCCCCCGCCACTTTGCGAGGGCGGTGCCAACCCCATACCATCCCGGGAGGTTCTGCCTTGCTTGTCCCCAGCCGAAGACCCAGGCGATAGCGCGCACGGATGACTTGGATCGATTGCCTTTGCTGCGATGGGAAGGGCGAGAACCGATATTCATCATGCCGATCTCATTGACCGGTGTAGCGTCGTAGAAGTAGTCGAGGAAGCCCGGCGTCTCCTCTGTCAGCTGGCGGAAGTGGCTCTCGCTAAACTCTGCGATCTCCTGTATGGCGGTGACGAATGCCGATCGGTCCTTCTTGATATGGCGCACCACCCCCTGGCTTGCCTTAAAAAGGCCGGTGGTACCCATAGTGAGCTCATAGATAGCCGTCTCGCGATTACTGTATTTGTTGGAAAGCACCTCGCCCTGTTCGGTGATCTTGATTTCCCCCTTCACCGTGTTGGCCGGTTGGGCCAGGATCGAGTCATGAGTTGGGCCGCCACCACGACCCACGGTTCCGCCTCGCCCATGGAACAGCCGGCAGCGGATGCCGTTCGCCTCTGCCAGGGCGATAATGCGCTTCTGGGTCTGATAGAGATGCCAGGCGGAGGCCATGATACCTCCGTCCTTGGCCGAATCGGAGTAGCCGAGCATCACCTCCTGGCGGTTGTCGGAAGCGACCAGCAGGGATTTATAGCGGCTGTTGGAGAAGAGGTGGGTGAGGGTCGATTCACTGCGCCGGAGGTCGTCGATGGTCTCGAACAACGGGGAGATCTCCAGCTGACAGAACCAACCCTGGTCGTTCTTACCCAGCAGTCCGCTCAGATGGCCAAGAAAGGCTACCTCCATGATGTGGCTGGCCTGGTGGGTCATGGAGATGACATATTGCCCGATGGCGTTTTGACTGATTTCCCGTTTCGCCTCCGTGATGACCTTGAATACGGCCAGCACCTGCCGGGTCTGGTCTGAGAGCGCCTCTTCATTCAGCGGCTGGGCGAGCCCCTGGGTGATCAGTCTGTCGAGCAGGTCCAGCCGTGCTGAATCATCCAGTGTGTCGTAGGTGTCGGTTTCACCGATGTGGGGGAGGATCTCAGCCACGGCCGCACTGTGGACGGCAGATTCCTGGCGGATATCGAGCCTTGAGAGATAGAAGCCAAAGGTCTCTGCCAGATGGATCAGGTCGAGTAATCCGCCATTGGCGGCAGCATCGTCACCATGGCTGTGTAGGGAGGCGGAGATCAGTTTCAAGTCACGCTGAAAGGCTTTTTCGTTGTCATAGGCCCCCTGGGCATTCGCTGATCGCCATGGAAGGCTGAAAGCCGAGGCGATTAGTCCCCGATAGGCGTAGGCGCGGTTGTATGGCCGTAATTGTGACTGTTA
>JAHXHT010000236.1 GCA_025656435.1 Candidatus Thiodiazotropha sp. (ex Gloverina cf. vestifex)
GTCACAATTACGGCCATACAACCGCGCCTACGCCTATCGGGGACTAATCGCCTCGGCTTTCAGCCTTCCATGGCGATCAGCGGATGCTGGTATCAGTTTCATTAATGTCAGATCAAATAAGGTGTTTTGTCATTGAAGATGACGGTGTAGTCCGAATGAATCAGGTTCGCAGCCAGATGACATTACTGCTATTTTCTCCAGAGATGTATTCAGCAAATGGCTTGGGGTGAGCGATACCATAACCCTGTCCCAGGTCAATACCGATTTTCCGAAGCTCCTCCTTGACCTCATCATTCTCAACAAATTCAGCTATCGTTGTCAGTTTCATGGTAGAAGCTACGGTATGTATTGCTTCCACCATGCTGCGATCCAGTGGGTCAACATGCATATCTTTAACAAACATGCCATCAATCTTTACAAAGTCCAGTGGTAAGTTTTTCAAATAGCCGAAGGAAGAGAGACCAGAACCAAAATCATCCAAAGCAAAACGGCAGCCAATGGCTCGCAGTTCATGGATCATTTGAATTGCACTGGAGAGGTTTTGGATGGCGACTGTTTCAGTCACTTCAAAAGTCAATTGCGATGGATTGACACTGTACTTTTCAAACATCCGCTTCAAGTAGGGGGCAATATGATTACGACTGAGTGTTGCGCCGGATAAATTGATAAAGCAGTTTGGGGTTGCACCCTTGCACTCTGATAACTCACGCATGACTTTCTCAATCACCCAGTGGTCGATGCGCTCTATTAGATCATAGCGCTCTGCTGCCGGCAAAAATGCACCTGGAGGTATCAGTTCATTCTCAATACCTCTCATCCTGACTAGGATCTCCAGCGCGACGATACCTGCATCACTGCGATTTAATTCAACTATTGGCTGTGCATAGAGCGTCATACGATCATCTTCTAATGCACTGTTAATACGTGAGACCCACTGCATCTCGCCAAGCCTGAGTTTTGTCGAAGCACCGTCTCTTTCATAAACATTAATACAGTTACGACCGCTGTCCTTCGCTGTGTAACAGGCAGCATCGGCAGTGCTCATCAATCGAGCCGTACTTTCACTGTATTGATCAATCGGTACCACACCGATACTTAAAGTGATTCGAAAACTATGATTCTCCCAATTGAATATGTGCTCCTGTACTTCACCACGCAGGGAGTCGATACGCTCTATTGCCCTAGCCATTGGGCAGTCTATTAAAACCGCACTGAACTCATCACCGCCAATACGCGCAAGTACGTCACTGCCTCGGAAGTGCTTTCGCATCACAATTGCCAACTGTCGTAACAGCTCATCACCTGCAACGTGACCACATGTGTCATTGACCACTTTAAATTGATCCAGATCCATAAAACAGAGAATATGTTCATGATCTCTACTACGCGCTGACTCAAGAGCATTTTCCAAGTGCGATTCGAATGCGCTTCTGTTCATTAGGCCGGTTAGACTGTCATGTTTCGCTTGTCGATGAAGCTCTCCCTGTAGCCGTTTCTCCTGGGTCACATCGCGCAATACGATAACCACACCACGCATTTCATCATCTTGGCTAATGATACTGGTTGCCGTAACATCTACATTTAACTGCTCACCGTCTGGCAACACTAGTGACGCCTGTTTGTTGATTGCTTCTCCAGCAGCATTTCCTAGACATGATAAAATCTGTGCGTCAATCGACCAGCCTTCATCCTCATCATGGAGGCTGATCACCTCAGAGAAGCTCTTTCCCAGCACTTCTCGCGAGTCAAGCCTGCAGAGTTTCTCAGCAGATGTATTCAGATAAGTAATTGACACACTCTTATCCACAGAAATAACACCATCTCCAATAGAACCTAAAGTGGTACGTGCCTGATTACGCTCTTTCCTTAACTCGCTCTCTGCGCGACGTTGTGCCGTGATATCCTGGATATAGACATAGATCTCATTTGCCACATCAATCATTTGATAGTGCGCAAGCAGATGAATCCTTCCAACCAACTTCTCTGCAAAAAGCTGGTTCTCTCCATCACGAATTCTAGTGATAAATTTCTTATGCTCGTCAGGGAGAATCGCACTGACGTCGACTTCATTAAGTCGTCGCATCAGTATGGAACATGCCGGATTCTTAAACGTCATCATTCCATCCAAATCAAATGCAGTAATTGGATTTGGATTTTCCTGCGGATACGCTGCAAGCCGTAGATTGTGCGACTCTGATTCGCGTAGCTCTATAACAGCGAGTGACAGGAGCCTTGCCTCATGTCGCCGAGAGAGGAAAAGATGGGTGAGCAGAAAAAAACCACCTGACAGAACCGCAATAACAGCAAGCATTTTCAGTCCCAGGTGTTGGGTGCGCATATAGGCACTTTCCAGACTCTGAGCCAGCATGAGATTAGCACGTCCACGGTAAGAGTATGGGATCTCTTTACGGATAATATAACGGCGGTCTGAAGGCTTAATTGGACCATAGCTGGCAATCACAAACCCATTTTGTGAGATTAGAGTAATCTCATCGATTTCATTATTTTCTCCAGCCCATTGCTCAAACAATGTGTATAGCGTGTCATAGCTACCCTTCTGGAGTTCAATTTCCGTGATTAATCCTATGGCTGCCATTTGTCCATCAGCCAAATTCTTGGTAAATTCAAGATGCCCTTGGTGCTCATGTCTGATAACAAGGCCCATAGCTGCAGTAAGAATAAGAGTGAAGATTATGGTAGCTAACACTACCCATGTCAGGGTTGGAGGATGCCACTTCCGATTCATTCGATCACACCTCGGTCTCTCAATGCTGCAAGGATTTTCCTCAATTCAAGGTAATCATCACTCTCTACTTTAACCAGTGCAGTGGCTGTCTTCTTGATAGGACCCAGCACCTGCCTGGTTATTGGATTTTCAGCTGTCAGGCTTAGTAGATGATGACGTAGTTTTACTACCTTGGTTGGATCGGTCCCGAGCGGTGCGACAAAAAGATGCTCAGAAATCTCTGGTGTGGTAGCGATTGATACAATCCCAAGTGGTCGATACTTTTCGTAGACTGCTTCTTTCACCGCGCCGGCATCTGCATCTCCTGCAAGTATGGCCAGTGCAGCATTATTATGATTGTTGTAGAATTGATGTCCTGCGAAATCAGTCACATCGATTCCTGCCTCAAAAAGCATCTGTCTGGGTACCAGATGGCTCATTGTGGAGGATCGGCTGCCAAATGCGAAGTGGGCATGCCTTAGATCCTCTACCGTCTCAACCCCGCTACCTTCTTTACTAACAATTCTGCCAGTGAAGGTAGGGCGTCCGTTGATTTCCAATCTGGCAAGTAGATGAGGAATCTCATTCTCACGAGTCAACTGCACATATATTGCAGGATCTAGAAATGCGAAATCGACCTTGCCCTGTAATATTGCTTTGAAATGAGACTCGCATGATTCACCGACTCGCACCTCGACAGTCTGTTCGGTCTCTTGAGTGAGATATTGTGCAAACGGAGAAAACATCTCGATCAGCTCTGCGTGTGGCCGATAAGGATGAATGCCAAGGATCAGTGGCTCTGCCATACTTGCACTAGCCACAAGTATCCCAACCACTAGGGACACCACCCTAAAATGGCGATATGACCATTTCAAGACGAGATTTCTGCCGTCCACTCAACCCTTTTCCCTGAATAAGTTCTCCGCTATCAAGCATAATCATGCCATTGGTACTAAATTATATGCTTAAGATTTGCTCCAATCGCAAAACGGAATCTAGATTGTTGTACCTTGAACTATAGAACACTCTTGCTCTGAATGTTCTATCAATAAAATTAATTATTCTGGGATTACCTAAGGAAGCTCTGAACGAATCCATCGATTGAGGGATAATGGTACACATTCTAGGCCAATCATTATATAGACCCCATGAAGCAAACAACTTTCGCCTCACTGAACTACA
>JAHXHT010000237.1 GCA_025656435.1 Candidatus Thiodiazotropha sp. (ex Gloverina cf. vestifex)
GGTCGGGGCATAACGGCTGTCGCGTTGGCGAGTCGATTTTGGGGACTCGGATGTCCCAAAATCTTTCACGAGGTAGCGACACGCTTGTTGCCAGGTACTTATCGACTACACAGCATTCGGTCATTTCGAGGTCTTTGGCCGCATCAGCAGCGGCAATGAGCGTCGTAGCGGTGTGGTTCGGGTGGCTGAGGAGATCTATCCCGATTTCGTCTTGGCGAGTGAAACAGCCGTTGCTTTCAACGACAAATACGATCTTTCTGATCATGCTCTGGAATTGGATCATTTACCGGAGGATCTCTCCCGCCTGGGAGAAGAACTGGCTGTACGAGTCGAGCTGGAGGATCAGCTCCTGGCAAGCATGCTCGCGAGATAGAACCTCGGATGTTACAGGTGCGTCCGGTGCCTGTGCATACGATTCCGGCAGCTATGTGTCGTACAAAATTACCAAACGCCGTTCACATTTCTATATTTCGGTGATTCGAATTCTGCAATAGGACTTTTCCAGAGCATTGCTCATCAACTATGCTTGTTTGATGTAAGTGACTGAACCACATTGCACTTTAAGTATACTGTTCTGCATATTTCATAGAATATCGGCTGACATAGGATGATGCCGACGTGATCTGTTTCTGTCACGTATTCAGCGACGAATAAGAGGATTGGCAAGCTGCTAAATCGTACACCGGAAGTCGAAGAGTTCCTGCTGCCACTACGCAGTTGTGTGGCGCCACAGGTCCGCTTGAATCAATTTCAGATCGGCATCGATAACCAGCATATCGATGTGGCGTTGAGTCATAAATTCCGCCAAGTACTCTCCGAGTTGACGGATAAGATCGTCAATGAAGATCTGGTCAAGCACGGTTGGGCCAAGATGGGCAAGCCGCCATCGAATCATGATTTCGACGGGCTGAGGGAAGTCTATCGGGATATCATGCGGGGAGCACTCGAACAGGTGCACGAAAACGAGGCGCTCAAGGACCTGCTTCAATTACTGCATTTGGTTTTGCTGAAGATGTTGTTGGAGTCACCGGCTGAGGCTGTCAATCGATTGCGCAGCAAATTGCAGCAGGATGCCGATTCGCCAGCGGGTATGGACAATGGCCGATCCCTGGAGCTTCACGAACGTATAGCCAATCTGGCAAGACTTGAGTCCGGTATTCGATATCGGGCACTGCGTAGACTATTCAAGATAGTCATGCGTCTGGAGTCCAAAGAACTGAGGAAGTTGAGAAAGTCGGTGGTGGGACGCTCCTGGACCGTACCGAAGCAGGTTTTATTTAATCCTCTGTTGCATCTGCTCGACCTCACGAGTGAAGAGTTCATCATCAACCACTATCCATTGTTGTGTGTGGATCGTGTAGATGAGAACTATTTTGCACTGACCAATCGGATTATTACTGAGATTTTTCAAAGCTATCTGCCTGTTTTTACAAAGGCGGTGGAAAAGGCAGATGCGAAGACGACGGGTCAGACAGCAACACAGCCTTTTCAGATTAGAAACAGGGAATTACATAGTGGATTTTCTGAGTTTCTTCAGAGTCAGCGTCTGCTCGAACGAAGCCTGAATGAGGAGGAGTTCAAATCCATCGATGTCTCATGGCTTGATGTGCCGGCCAATATCGAGATCCTGGTGCGTAGACCTTCACAGGATGGCGGTTGGTTTTCCCGAAATACCTCGCAGAATGTGAGTCCGTGGCAGAACCCGGAGTGTGACAAGTTACAGCAGAAGCTACAGTCCGAGCTCTATAAGCGGTTGGAGCGGGAGGGTATCACCCGACGGGCTATTGCCTCTTATCGTGCGCCGAGACTCTATCGTCAGCTGAAAGGACAACTACCGCTTAAGGAAGTCTATCTCTACCTTGCTGATCAACTGCCTAGAAAGGCTTTGAACAAGCGTTTGGCGTCAACCCCTGATAAAGGCGCCTCGGCATTCAAGGCACTGGATGTGGTGTTGAGTTATATCCGCAAGATGCCTAGCGCCAAACAGCAGGACTATGTGTCTCGTTATCTCAAGGACTTTCTGACATTTCGCAGAGATCTCAAACTGGCCTATTACAGCTACCAGCAAATGAGTCGTCTGCGGGTCTTACAGGATGCAGAAAGTATCAAACTCTCCCGCGATAACGGTTCGCTGTACGAATTTCGTCTGGGTAGTGACCAGGAAACTGGAGACCAGAAGGTCAAGGCACATGTAGTTCTCAAGGCAGATGTACGAGGCTCGACAGAGATTACTCGGCAACTGGTTGAGGAGCGGCTCAACCCAGCTACCCATTTTAGTATGAATTTCTTCGGCCCCATCACCAAATTGCTGGACCGTTTCGGTGCGCAAAAGGTTTTTGTGGAGGGGGATGCATTGATTCTCTCTGTGTTGGAGACAGGAGGTGTCTCTACTCAGGCGATGACAGTGGCGAATGCTTGTGGCCTGGCGCGAAAGATGTTGTTAGTCATGGAGGCGCAAAACAGCCAGAACCGAGCCTATGATCTGCCCAAACTGGAGCTGGGGCTGGGGATTGCTTTTTGTAACGACACGCCGGCGTATCTCTATGATGAAAAAAGAAAAATCATGATTTCTCCAGCTATTAATCAGGCAGACCGACTCTCCTCCTGCTCAGCCGAGTTACGCAAGGACACCAGTTGGCGTAGAAGCCAACGCCATCGTGTGGAAGTTATGCAGCTGGAAAATCAACAGCCTGCTGATCGTGGTAAGCGTTTACGTTATAACGTCAATGGAATAGAACTTGATCCCCCCGCCTTCGAAAAACTGAAATCGGAAATGGTCCTGCACAAGGTGAAATTGCGTAGCCGTTCCGGCGAAACGCACTACTATCATGTTGGCCGCTTCATGGATCGATTGGGTTCATCCCACTGGCTCGTGGTCAGGGAAGCAAAACTCAAAGTCTGGCAAAGCGGTCAATTATCAGATGATAGTGATATTGAGCACTTCTTCTACGAGGTTGTCACCAATACCGATCTTGTGGGAAGGGTGAAAGAGAAGTTGGGTAAAGGGCGGAGCAGCAAGCGGGATCAATCTGCTGAAACTGCAGGCCTGACCTGATCAGACACCGGAAATCGCCGTATCGACACTACCACTCTCCGCTTTTTGTCCCTCTATGGGCTGTAGCCAAGAAGATGAGGATCGACTGGGGTCGAGTCCTAATCGGTAGTTGTAGATCACTGTATAGGCCTGGACGCGCTTGAGGTATTCGCGGGTCTCCCGGAATGGCACGGTTTCGATCCAGATATCGGCTGCTTGCGCCTTTTCCGGCAGCCATCGCTGGACCCGCCAGGGACCGGCATTATAGGCCGCAGTAGCCAACACCGGGTTCTCCTGTAATTGGCGGTAGATTTTGTTCAGATAGCTCGTTCCCAGTTTGATGTTGACCTCAGGCAGGTAGAGATCGTCTGGAAATTGGATGGATTCGCTCAATTCACTGGCGACAGCTTTGGCAGTTTTCGGCATCAATTGCATCAGGCCACGGGCGCCTACACTGGATTTTGCATCAGTCATGAATGCACTTTCCTGCCGTAATATGGCATAGATCCACGCCTTGTCGATTCCATGACCCTGGGCAAGCGTAGTGATAGCCTCCTGGTGAGCAAGGGGAAAGCGTAACTCTAAGTCGTTCCATTGGCGCAAACGGGCCAAGGTGATAATGACTTGAGAGGGCCAATGCCATTTTTCTGCAAGCCGGACAGCCGCGCTCAACTGAGGGTTGTTTTTTTCTCCAAGCGCCAAATTCCATTCACGCCGTGCTTGCAGGGATCTCCCTAGGGAAGCTCTGAACGAATCGTTTGTCAGCGAACGTTTCCTCTCGCTTGCTTCAAAACTGCCATGAGCGAAGAAAAACAGTGCA
>JAHXHT010000238.1 GCA_025656435.1 Candidatus Thiodiazotropha sp. (ex Gloverina cf. vestifex)
TTTAACCATCGGCGTGATAATGTCTATGTACTCGTTCTAAAACTGCTTCGAGAGAAGCCGATTGGACTCGCTTAGCTTCCTAAGACCCAAACGTAATATAACTACCAGCCACCAGTGGTACACGCTGAGCTCTCATAACTATTCAATAATTCGAGGATTGGAAAATGAAGAAAACTATCATTGCTATTGCACTGAGTAGCACCATCGCCCTGGCCGCCTGCGGAAAATCCGGTGACAGTGAAATGAGTGCCCCCGCCTCCAACGCCGCTCCCGTAAGTGAGAAGAGCGCAACCAGCATCGTGGAAAAGACTGCTGAGGTGAGCAAAGAGACCTGGGAAAAGACCAAAGAGGCCACCAGTGATGCGGCAAACACGGTTGCCACAAAGAGTCAGGAAGTCTACGAAGACACCAAGGAAGCTGTCTCAGAAGCCGGTACTGTAGTGAAAGACAAAGCCGTAGAGATGGGAGCTGCCGTCAGTGACACAACCAGTAATGCATATAATTCAGCAAAAGAAACCACAGGAGAAGTAATCGATGCTACCAAGGAGAAAGGTGAAACAATGCTGAACAGCATGTCAAAAGAGTAACTGAAATAAGCGGGTCCTTGAACACGTGCTATCAAGCTTTCTTACAGGAGGCTAGACATGGACAAAGTGCGTGTCGAGGATCAGCAAAATATCTATCAAACAGCTCTTACTTGGCTCATGGTCAATCCCCTTTAGATCCATTCAAGTTCTGTTGTGAAGCGTGAGATTTACCTTGAAAAATTGACAGCCTCAGTCGCGTCCAACATCTAGATATCCCCATTCAATCGCCGTGTTCAATGCCTGAGCACCATCTACCAGTTCATCGTAGGCCAGCCTTAGATTGCGCAAATGCCGTATCTGGTCAGGGGATGGGAGGCCATCTCCGCAGACACTGGCAAGATCAAAAAGCTCCTGCAGGTAATCTGCTCTCGATCTCGCCACCATAGACATCACAGGTTTCAGATCTTTGATGTTAAGGTTGGGTATGCGAGGATTTATGGTATCCCTATTTAACTCCCTAATCTCCTTATCGATCTCAAGAAGCAATCTGTTGTTATCGGTATCATAAGGCATAGCGATCTTTTCCTTTGTCTTGATAAACAGTACTGGGCTAAAACATTGTGGTGCCACTTGATGGCCTTCATCCTGATTGAATACTGGATCATTACCATCAGAAATCGCTTATATATCGGCAGAAGAGAAAAAAGCTGGAGCCGCTACACCCGGATACCCCTTAGCGGGTATAATCCCGCCCTTTTCAGCAAGCAATCTGGCGGACAGACACTATGGAACTCTCCTCACTCACTGCGGTTTCTCCTATCGATGGTCGATATGGCAGCAAAAGCGCCGATCTTAGACCGATCTTCAGTGAATTCGGCCTGATTCGTCATCGTGTACTGGTTGAGGTTCGCTGGCTTCAGGCCCTGGCTGCACATAACGACATCCTCGAAATCCCCACCCTCAGCGAGCATGCGGTCAATATTCTCAACGCCATCGTCGATAATTTCAGTGAAGAGGATGCGCAGCGGATCAAGAACATCGAGCGCACCACGAATCATGACGTGAAGGCAGTGGAGTATTTCCTCAAGGAGAAGATCGCCGGGAATCAGGAGTTGGAAGCGATCAGTGAATTTATCCACTTCGCCTGTACCTCTGAGGACATCAATAACCTCTCCCATGCATTGATGCTACGGGAAGGACGTGGGCAAGTGCTACTGCCACAGATTGATGAGGTGATCGATAACATTCGCAAACTGGCCCTGGAACTGGCTGATCAGCCCATGCTGTGCCGAACCCATGGACAGCCAGCTTCTCCCAGCACCCTGGGCAAGGAGATGGCCAACGTGGTTCATCGCCTGCAGCGGCAGCGTGAGCAGATTGCTGCCACCGAACTATTGGGCAAGGTCAACGGCGCTGTGGGGAATTACAACGCCCATCTCTCCGCCTATCCGGAGATCGACTGGCCCGCTTTCGCCAAGCAGTTCGTGGAAAGCCTGGGTATCAGCTGGAACCCCTACACCATCCAGATCGAGCCCCATGACTATATTGCCGAACTATTCGATGCCGTGGCGCGGTTCAACACTATCCTCATCGACTTCAGCCGGGATGTCTGGAGCTATATCTCTCTGGGCTACTTCAAGCAACGAACCATCGCTGGTGAGGTGGGCTCCTCCACTATGCCGCACAAGGTGAACCCCATCGATTTCGAGAACGGTGAGGGAAATCTAGGCATCGCCAATGCCCTCTTCGGCCATCTCGCCGCCAAGCTACCAATCTCCCGCTGGCAGCGTGACCTGACCGATTCCACCGTATTGCGCAATTTGGGGGTTGGATTCGCCCATACCAGCATCGCCCTGCAGTCGATCCAGCGTGGCCTCAGCAAGCTGGAAGCCAACAGTGAAATCATGTTGGCAGATCTCGACGCCAACTGGGAGGTGCTGGCCGAGCCGATTCAGACTGTTATGCGTCGCTACGGTATCGAAAAACCCTACGAGAAGCTCAAAGAACTGACCCGCGGACAACGCATCACCCCCGAACAGCTTCAGACCTTTGTCGATCAGCTTGATATCCCCGAAACGGCCAAGGCGTCGCTGAAACGTCTCACACCTATGAACTACATCGGTAATGCCAAAGAGCAGGCGGCCAATATCTGACAGGCGTCAAAACAACACAGAATTACCTGTGTCGCCTGTTGTATTCCCGATATACACTGCATACATGGCACTATCGTGGGTGGTGCGGCAGAGCCGCACCCTACAGCTTATTCACCAGTAGGTTGTGGCTTACAACACCATTCCAGTCTTATCACCACTACTAGCACGGTGATAAGCAAACGTTAGACCGGGCCACCTGTAATCTATGCTCACAGGAATACTATGCATAAGCTGCAATTCCCACACGGGATAACCGAGGAAAAATTCCTCTCCCGCTACTGGCAACACAAGCCCCTGCTATTCAAACAGGCTCTACCCGATTTTCATTGTGGCCTGCAACCAGACGAGTTGGCCGGCATGGCCTGCGAAGCCGATATTGAATCACGCATGGTGCTGGAAAAACATGGCGCTACCCCATGGGAGGCCCGCTTCGGCCCCTTCGACGATGAGACCTTCCGTCAATTACCCGAGAGCCACTGGACCCTGCTGGTGCAGGACGTAGACAAACATCTGCCCGAAGTGGCCCGCCTGCTGGAGTACTTCCGCTTCATCCCCGACTGGCGGTTGGATGACGTGATGGTGAGCTACGCCGCTGATCAGCGGCTCGGTAGGGCCACATATCGATGACTATGATGTCTTCCTCTATCAGGCGAAAGGTCGGCGGCGTTGGAAGATCCACTACCAGACAGTCTCCGAAGAGGATTTCATCCCCGGCCTCGATCTGCGCATCCTGCCCGATTTTGAAACCGAGGAAGAGTGGCTGCTGGAACCCGGCGACATGCTCTATCTGCCCCCCAATGTCGCCCACTGGGGGATTGCCGAAGGAGAATGCATGACCTGCTCTGTGGGATTTCGCGTCCCTACCCTGCGCGAGATGGCAGCGGCCTGGTTCGAGAGCACCATCGAACGTCACCTGCCACCACAACGCTACCGAGACCCGGCGCTCAAGCCGCAGGCATCACCTGGCGAAATCCAACCAGCTGCTTTGGCAGTGTTCAAAGAGGAACTCACGGGTTGCCTGAAAGACCTAAGGCAAGACAATCGCTGGTTTGGCCGTTTCATTACAGAACCTAAGGAAGCTCTGAACGAATCCATCGATTGAGGGATAATGGTGCACATTCTAGGCCAATCATTATATAGACCCCATGAAGCAAACAA
>JAHXHT010000239.1 GCA_025656435.1 Candidatus Thiodiazotropha sp. (ex Gloverina cf. vestifex)
GTTGTTTGCTTCATGGGGTCTATATAATGATTGGCCTAGAATGTGCACCATTATCCCTCAATCGATGGATTCGTTCAGAGCTTCCCTAGTTGCTGACAAACCCATTGCCGCTGTACAGATTGCGGATAGTGATGGTGCTGATCAGACAGCCTTCTTCTCCAACTCACTTCTAAATTCACGTTTTGGTCTACCGCGAGATGCCCAGTATATTGCCGTAGCATGCCCCGAGGTCAACACCAGCGTCACTCTATATAACGGCAGCAATCCGCCAGTGACCCGTTCGTGCAATGCTGATGCTAATTATCCCGGCAAGGCCTATTTCGGATTACCCGTGAATGGTGCCCATATTCAATTCGGCGCCTATTTCGAAAGTGATAAACCGGTTTATGCAATCTATGAGGCATCTAGTAGTAACGATGAGCACAACATGCTTGGTGGCGGCTCTTATGTAACGCCATTCTTCAGTGCCGATATGGAAGGTTCGGACTGGATGGATGTCAGGTCGTCACAAACCGGTGGTGGTGCATCGATTACATTTCCCTTTGTAGACAATAACCGTGTAGCCCAATTCAACTATCGGGCAGGGTCTTCAAACGAAGTGTGGCAGAGGCACAACTTTGGCGCTTATCCGGGCATAGACGAAGAACCGGTAAATGAGCTTTGGCTCAATGTTGAGTACCTGATCAGCGATACCTCGATCTATAACCCGAACCCAGGGCAGGCGAGTAAGATTCTGTACATCAACTGGACCAGTCCAACCGATAACACACGAACCTCCCAGGTTCGTGCTTGGGGCCATCGACAACGGCAGTGGGTACAGGTTCAGGATGAGTAAGGAGGTGTTCAATGCCAATGGTGGGTGGGCCCCAGGCGGGGAGTGGTTGGTTGATTATGCCGCTGACCCCATTCCGGTAAACGAAAAACCCTACCTGCAACTGCATATTCGTAATTCCACCAATGGTGCAGCGAATGGTTTTGTCGAGTTATGCAATAACGGCGAGTTGGTTTTTGAGCACAGAAATGTAGTGCTCAGGGATAACCCAGGCCACCCGCCGAACCATCTGGAGCTTACCCCCGCAGATCTCTCACACGCCTCCAGGTAGTGCGGGTAACGGTTATGCCCAGTATGACAATGTGTCAATCTTCGACATTGACCCCGGACTTTTCAGGGCGCCTTAGTGGTGTATTAAGGCCATAGCAGGCATGGCAGAGACAGTGACTGTAAATTACTTCACCAGTCACTTTCTGACATGCCTGTCTATGAATAGACAGGTAAGTGAGAGTCTTCTGAATCTGTATCACATCTGACTTTACAGAGTGTTAGATGATGGCAGCTATTGAAAAAGCGGTGGACCGATAATTGGATTATTCTATCTGCAGGCTGAAGCAGATAGGGGAGAAGATGCATGAGAATGAGTCCCAGTAGTGATCGACTTGTTCAATCCCCATTCTAAAATAATCCCTAATTTGTTGGGCGGCCTGGTGTATTCTTTTTATATTGAACGAAGAAGGTCGTAAAAAAGAGTGCATCCAGCCCCGCTTTCCCTGCCTGCTCTTTCATTAATTTGTTGACCTGGCTGAGGGCCTTTTTACGTAATGCCTCCTTTCCTTCTGGAGTCTTGATCGTCTTTCCATCCTGTTCAGAGAGCAACAGCAAGAGTGTGTGGCGGATCGCCGGGCCATGCAGTTTGAGGTCTTCCAGAAAGGCTTCATCCTTGGTCATCAGTTGGATATCACAGCGGATATACTTGCCACCACTGGCTAGATCGGCTACCAGTGAGGGCTTGATTTGGTAATAGCTGATCGTAGCAGGCTCTTGCGGCTCTTCCTCCTTTTCTTCGTCGGCTGCCGACAAAGACTGGACGGTGAATAGAAGTGCCATTAGGAGAGGAACCAATACACGCTTATCGATCACCTTGCTGTACCTCGTTGACTTTCATGGCCTGCTGATCGCAGCCTCAGGTGGATTTACTGTTTTCTGTGCACATATATTTACGGCATACTGCGGGAAATATTGAATGAGGCAGTGTACAGGATGAGTCTCGGACCGGTCATGCTCGATCTTGAGGGAACCACCCTCTCGCAGGAAGAAACAGCGTTATTGCAGCATCCCGCTGTGGGTGGTGTGATCCTCTTTTCCCGCAACTACACCTCCCATGAGCAGTTGAGCGTGCTCTGCCAGGAGATACATGAGGTCAGAAATCCCCATCTTTTGATCGCCGTGGATCACGAGGGTGGGCGGGTACAGCGATTCAGGGAGGGCTTTACCCATCTGCCGCCTGCAGCTTGGTATGGCGAGCAGTACGAGCGTCAGCCTAATCGCGGCCTGAAACTGGCTGAGTTAGGCGGCTGGTTGATGGCCGCCGAACTGCGCACTTGTGGCATCGATTTCAGCTTTGCGCCTGTGCTCGATCTGGGGCACGCCATCAGTAGGGTGATAGGAGACCGGGCCTTCGCTGAGGAACCGGACACCGTAGCCAGACTGGCGCATGCCTGGATGGTGGGTAGTCACACTGCCGGTATGGCGGTGGTGGGTAAGCATTTTCCCGGTCATGGAGGTGTGGCGGCTGACTCCCATACTGAATTGCCGGTAGATGTGAGACGTTTCGAAGACATTGAATTAGAAGACCTGCGTCCGTTTGGTCATATGATCCAGGCGGGAATGGAAGCTGTGATGCCGGCACATGTCATCTACGAGCGTATCGATAACCATCTGGCTGGTTTTTCGCATTTCTGGCTGCAAAAGATTCTACGTGGGCAGTTGGGATTTCAAGGCATCATTTTCAGTGATGATCTTAATATGGCAGCCGCTGATGCGGCGGGCAGCTATGCATTCCGTGCGGAGGCTGCACTGACAGCCGGTTGCGACATGGTGCTTGTTTGTAATAATCGCCCGGCCGCGCTTGAAGTGCTCGATCATCTCAAGGGGTATGATGATCCGGCAATGCACGTGCGCCTGGTGAGAATGCATGGCCGTAAACCGCTGAGTCTCCAATCACTTCACATGGATCCACGCTGGAAAGAGGCCGTTGACAAACTTGCACAAAACCCTGATGAAACCACACTCAGTCTCAATCTCGATTGAAGAAGTATGACTATGATCACGCCAAAAGAAGCCGCAGATACGCTTGCCAATGCGCAGGAGCTCTACTCAAGAGCTGAGGTTGAGCAAACGCTCGACCGGCTCGCCAATGAGATTAGCGACAAACTGTCGGGAGAGGATCCCATTGTTCTATGCGTACTCAATGGTGCACTGATACCGACAGGACATCTATTGACGCGTCTGGATTTTCCTCTAAGGCAGGACTATGTCCATGCCACCCGATATCGTGGAGAGATGTCCGGCGCCGATCTTGAGTGGATCGGACAGCCCAGCACTTCTCTAAAGGAAGAAGTCGTGCTGGTTATTGATGATATTCTGGATGAAGGCATCACCTTGGCTGCCATTGTCAAAGCCTGCCACGAGGCTGGCGCATCGGCGGTCTATAGCGCAGTGCTGGTGGAAAAAGTGCATGACAGAAGCAATGGCTACAAGGCTGATTTTGTGGGTCTAGAGGTGGAGGATCGCTATGTGTTCGGCTTTGGCATGGACTACAAAGGTTATCTTCGAAACGTACCGGCGATTCTTGCGGTCACTGAAAATTAGTGTTTTCCCTAGTACCTTAAGGTGATATTAAGGGATTGCCCGCAGGAATATTCTAATAAAATTAAGTACCTATTGCCATTTTTCCAGACATGGTTCAAGCTTATGCCGTAAGCGGGCTAAGCAACCGACGAAGATCGGTTAGCCGTATGTTGTATCGCAATCCTTTCGCAA
>JAHXHT010000240.1 GCA_025656435.1 Candidatus Thiodiazotropha sp. (ex Gloverina cf. vestifex)
AACAGTCACAATTACGGCCATACAACCGCGCCTACGCCTATCGGGGACTAATCGCCTCGGCTTTCAGCCTTCCATGGCGATCAGCGAATGTTGAATGGACATAGTTCACATAAAGCATTAAATCAACAATTGATTGTCATAATTTAACAATCTGTTTCGCCAGGGAGCTGTTGCAACCTCTCGTCAAAACCGGAAACGCGAGCTGCTTCGCAGGGATTGCGCCAGATATGGGGTGTCCTTTTATTCCAGTCGATTTCTGTCCCCGATTGGGGCAGTGCACCAGAGTTGCGACTGAGCGATGCGGCTTAGAAACAGAATTATCCTCGCTATTGCGATCCTATTCCTCTGCCATTTCCTGGTGCAGGCTTACCTCGATTATCAGCAGGTACAGTCGGATGTTCTCAAAGGCGTTCAGCAGCAGGCTGACACTATTCGTGGCATGCTTTTCCTTCAGCCTGGAGATGAGCCGCAGTCCAATCAGACGCTATCCCCACAATCACCTCATGCCATGGTCGGGATTTCGAGGGTATTGCCGGGATGGGTGGAGAGTGGGGCATCATTCCGGCATGTCTCTGAGCAGCCGCATAATCCCGAGAACCTGCCCGATGCGGTAGAAAGTGAAGCGATTGATTTTTTTGCAGCCAACCCTGTGGCGTTTGAGAGATATACCCGCATCGAGACGGATGCTGGACAGGCTTACTACCATTACGCGCAACCCATCCTGACAGAGTCACATTGTCTGGAGTGTCATGGGCTCATCACAGAGAAGCTGCCGGGTATGGCACAGGCATTGACTGCCGGATATGGTTATCAGGCCGGTGAGCTGCAGGGTATTCTGAGTATTAAGTTGCCTGCCAGTGCGGTATACGCACGGGTCACTCAAGCATTGCAGCAGAGCCTCATAACACATGGAGTTGGCTTTCTACTGGTATTAGTCGCACTTTCATGGTTGCTGGATAGAGCACTGCTTACTCCCATGGTGCGTCTCAAGCAGGTGGCTGGCGAGATGGCCAGGGGAAACTATGGTGCTGCTGCAGACTTACCGGATAGCAGAGAGCTGGAAGACGTCAGTCAAAGCTTAGCGCTTATCGCAGATGAGATCGCGCAAAGGGAGTTGGCGCTCAACCGGCAGAAGGGTCTCTATTCAGTACTCTCACATACCAACAAGACCATTATTCGGAACGAATCATCGCAAGTCATATTCGAGAGTTTCTGCCAGATTGCTGTGACATATGGTGGCTTCACTGCGGCCTGGATTGGAGCGGTGAAGCAAGCGGAAAATGAGATTCATCCACTGACTTCGGCGAATATTGATGGGACTCCGAGCGACAGACCGGTGATTGCACTCGATTTGGATAATCCACTCGGCATGTCGGTAGCCGGTAACTGTCCGGTTATTATTGATGAGATCGACTGGAACACAGAGGAGGCTTCGTGGCACTTGCCTGTCGGCTCAGGTATTGGCCAATCTGCAGCGGTGTTACCCATCAGCCTTGACTCACAGGTCAAGGCCTTGCTGGTGGTATATGCGGAACAGGCGAATTATTTCGACGATGCCATTCGCGATCTGCTGGAGGAAGTTGTCTCCGATCTTGCATTCGCCATGGAGAATTATGAGAGAACCCAGGCACACAAGGCGGCGCATCGTGAACTTGAAGTCTCTTCAGACAGCCTGGTTCAACTGAACCGGCAGATGCGCCTACTGTTGGAGTCGACGGGTGAGGGTATCTTCGGTGTCGATAAACAGGGCAATTGCAGTTTTATCAATCAGGCAGCGGTGGGCATGCTGGGCTACCGGCAATCGCAGTTGCAGCAGCAGCCGATCCACGAGCTGATCCGCTTGCCTGAACTTGCCCAGCAACCCTTCAATGCAGGCATGTCAAAACAGCAGGTACCCAGAAGGGTCAAGGATGAGTCATTCCGTCGGCAAGATGATTCCATTTTTCCGGTTGAGTACTCCACCTATCCAATCGTGGAGAATGGCCAGGTGCAGGGCTCTGTCAGCGTGTTTCGTGACATGACGGAAACCCGTTCGATGTTGAGAGAGATGCGCTTTCTTGCCAGTCACGATCCCCTGACCCATTTGCTGAATCGGCACGCCTTCGACCAGCGGATGCGGGAGGCGTTCGCCGATGCCAAGGACTATGGCATCGAGCATGTACTTTGCTACATGGATCTGGATCAGTTCAAGGTGGTCAATGATACCTGTGGACATGGGGCGGGAGATACCATGTTGCGGCAGCTGTCCCATCATCTGCGTCAGGCCATTGGTGCAGATGGCGTACTTGCCCGGCTGGGTGGCGATGAGTTTGGTCTGCTACTCGAACGGTGTGATCTTGAATCCGGGTTGCGAGTGACTGAGCGGATTTTTGATACGGTCAAGCGGTTCAGGTTCTCTTGGGAAGGCCGGAGTTTTTCCTGTGCCGTGAGTATCGGTGTGGCTGTTATCGATCCAAACATGGAGAGCCTCCACAATGTCCTGAGTGCGGCGGATACGGCCTGCTATGTCGCAAAAGACATGGGCCGCAACCGGGTGCATGTCTATCGTACCTACGATGAGGAGATCTCACGTCAGCAGGGGCAGATGCGCTGGGTCAACCGTATCGAGTCCGCCATACAGCAGGAGCGCTTCAGGCTGTTGCAACAACCCATCTTGTCGCTGGCAACCCACGCTATCGGTGATGAACATGTCGAAGTGTTGCTGAGAATGCAGGATGAGCAGGGCGGTGATATTTTGCCGGGTGCATTTATTCCAGCGGCAGAGCGATACAACCTGATGGGCAGCCTGGACCGATGGGTGATCCGTAACACATTCAGCTGGCTCTCACGCAATCCGGGGCGGCTTGAGGAGTTGGGCTTGTGCGCCATCAATCTCTCCGGGCAATCCCTCCGAGATGGCAACTTACATGAGTATATTTTGGAACAACTTCGGGAATTTGGTCTGCCGGCTGAGAAGATCTCTTTTGAGATTACGGAAACAGCAGTGGTGAACCGGCTCGATCAGGCCACACGTTTCATCAGTCTGCTCAAACGGCGGGGTTTTCGTTTTGCTCTGGACGACTTCGGCACCGGTGTCTCCTCCTTTGCTTACCTGAAGAGCCTGCCGGTCGATTATCTGAAGATCGACGGCAGCTTCGTAAAAAATATGCTGAATGACCCGGTGGACCACGCCATGGTGGAGTCGATCAACCGGATCGGCCACTTGATGGGATTACAGACGATTGCTGAATATGTGGAGTCGGATCAGATTCTGGAGCAACTGATCGAAATCGGTGTCGACTATGCGCAGGGTTTTGGTGTGGTCAAGCCTTCGCCAATCTCGTCGGTTGGTTCCGGTGCGGGGCCAGCAAGCTGGGGATGATCACATTCCCAGCCTGACTGCGACCGCCTCAGGATACGCTTTTATTATTTATCGAGACGGCACTGGGCTAAAAAGGCTTCCAACCCGATCTCTTCCGCATAGGATTTGAGCGCTTTGGGTCGCGGGCCCTTCTCTTTCACATTGAAGACTTTATCGGGCTCGGCAGGCAGGTTGCCATACTTTCCTGCAGGGATCTTGATCGTCACTGCGACCTTACGAGACTTGCGCCTTTTGCCGGTAGCCCGTTTCTTGATGACACGCTTGGGGGGAGTATCAGACTGGGCTTTCTCTTTCTCGATTTTGGCAACTATCCGCTTGATTTGCAGATGGTTACTGCGAACATAGGCTTCCCAAACGTGTCGCTACCTCGTGAAAGATTTTGGGACATCCGAGTCCCCAAAATCGACTCGCCAACGCGACAGCCGTTATGCCCCGACCGTCC
>JAHXHT010000241.1 GCA_025656435.1 Candidatus Thiodiazotropha sp. (ex Gloverina cf. vestifex)
AGTTGTTTGCTTCATGGGGTCTATATAATGATTGGCCTAGAATGTGCACCATTATCCCTCAATCGATGGATTCGTTCAGAGCTTCCTTAGGGCCAACGGACAAAAATCGGCGAAATTACCCGCCGCGGACACCCATCGAAGCGGCATCAAGATTCAGCAGTGCCTCGTCAACCACCAGCTCCTCTTCGCTAGGCTTCTCTTCCACATCCTGATGGGAGATAAGGCCGTCTGCGATCTCCCGCAGCGCCATCACGGTTGGCTTGTCTTTCTCCCAGGGCAGCAGGGGCTCGACACCACGTTCCAGTTGGCGGGCACGCTTGGTGGCAAGCAGCACCAGGTCGAAGCGGTTGTCCACATAGTCCATGCAATCTTCAACTGTCACACGTGCCATCGGTTGATCTCCAGGGTGGTTCTGAGCGGGCCATCGGCCGGAAAAGGAGACAAATCATAAACCATGCCACCTTTGAAATCCAACTCCCTTTGGTGAACACAGCAGCAATGTCATCGAAAAAACTCCGCACTAGCTATACTTTCCGGCCAACCTGATCCGGTCGATTGCTGCCCGCATGATCGAAAAGACGGGTTGGAGACTCTCCCAGGTTTTTCTTGAACATGGCAATAAAGGCACTCGGGCTGCCATAGCCCAACTCGAATGTCACTTCGGTCACTGAGGCGCCCTGCCCCAACCGATCCATCGCCGCCAGCAGACGAAGACGGCGACGCCACTGGCCAAAGCTCAGGCCCAGATGGCGGATAAACAGTCGCCCAAGCGTGCGCTCACTGGCTCCCACGTGTTGCGCCCAATCAGACAGGGTGGCGGAATCGGCGGGGTTAGCGGCCAGAGCATCGATAATCCGGCGAAGACGCGGCTCATTGGCAAAAGGCAGATGGATTGAAACAACACTGCACAACCGCTGTCGCGATACTTGAAGTCCCTGACAGATTATATTGGCAAGAAAGACCGATGGGCACCTGCCTACAGACTGCGCCTGAACATAGCCTATTAAGGTGCCAGGTAAAAAATACCAGGATCAACCTGTAGTGACATTTTGTCCTTTTGTTATGACTGGTTGTCATTATTTGTCACTATTTTCATTCTCGAACACCACCCCCTGTAACTCTTCCTGAAATATTTGAACAATAAATATTTCCCATCTAGGCTTTGTTAGCAAGCTCTTTGGCAGAGACAGAATTACCGCAGATTCTGTGCTGCTTTTAGTTCCTTTATTTGTTGACTGCACAACTCATTCGGATCGGCGCTGGCTTGTTCTTTTGAAAACGAGGGGATATTCAATCCTTCTAAATCCAGAATCCGTGTTTTCACCTTTCACCAGGAAGGACGCTTTGTCCCCTACACCTGCACGCAATGTGCAGAGGCATGGTGTATGCAAGCCTGTCCGGTAGACACCATCACTCTTGATATCAATACTGGCGCGAAGGTCATACAGGAATCCACTTGTGTCGGTTGCAAGGTCTGCACCATTGCATGTCCCTTCGGTACGGTAAATTACAGCAGCAGTACCGGCAAAGTCATTAAGTGTGACCTATGCGGTGGCGATCCTGCTTGCGCCAAGGCCTGCCCAACGGCAGCTATCACCTATGTCGATGCTGACCAGGCCGGGTTTGAAAAAATGCGCGCCTGGGCAGGCAAGACCGATGCCGGCTCCACTGCAACCGCATAACTGAGAGGACTTCTATCATGGCATGGGCAGGCAAAATACTTCGCGTGAACCTTACTCAAGGTAGCTGTGTTTCTGAAACACTAAATAGACAGTGGGCTCAGGAATATCTCGGTCAACGGGGCCTGGCGACGAAATATCTGGTGGAGGAGATCGATGCACAGGTGGAGCTTCTGAGTCCGGAGAACAAAATGATCATGACTACCGGACCTTTAACTGGCACCATGACCTCAACCAGCGGCCGCTACTCCGTCGTTACCAAAGGTCCTTTGACTAACTGTGTCGCCTGTTCAAATTCCGGCGGATTCCTTGGTGCAGAGCTGCGTAATGCCGGATGGGACATGATTATCTTCGAGGGCAAGTCCCCCAAACCCGTCTATCTCTATGTCATGAATGACTCGGCGGAGCTTCTCTCCGCCGAGGAGATCTGGGGCACCAGTGTCTGGGCTACCGATGAGTGGCTACATACCCAACATCAGGACCCGATGCTAAGGATTGCCGCAGTCGGCCGATCAGCAGAAGCCGGCTGTCTCTACGCCGCCGTTGTTAACGATCTGCATCGGGCGGCGGGGCGTTCCGGTGTCGGTACCGTGATGGCATCTAAGAATTTAAAAGCGGTGGCTGTTCGTGGCACCCTTGGCATTGCAAACATTAAAGATCCGGTCAAGTTCATGCAAGCCGTCAATGCCGGTAAAAAGGTGCTTGCTGACAATGCCGTCACCGGGCAGGGCCTCCCCACGTACGGCACCCAAGTCCTGATGAATATCGTCAACGAAATCGGTGCATTACCCACACGCAATATGCGAGAGGTACAGTTTGAGGGCGCCCAGAAAGTCTCCGGTGAAGCCATGCATGAAAAGCGCGCCAGCGACGGTAAACCCAACCTGACAACCAACGCTGGCTGCTTCGGTTGCACCATTGCCTGCGGACGGATTTCAACTGTCGATAAAGGTCACTTCTCCGTCGAAAACAAACCGGAGTACTGGGGCAGTTCAGGTGGCTTGGAGTATGAGGCCGCCTGGGCACTGGGACCCGATACCGGTATCGATGATCTGGATGCACTGACCTACACCAACTTTCTCTGCAACGAAGACGGTTTTGATCCGATCACCTTCGGTTCCACCCTCGCGGCGGCTATCGAATTATTCGATATCGGCGCAATCACCACTGAACAAACTGACGGCCAGGAACTTAAGTTCGGCTCTGCTGAAGTTCTGGTCTGGGCCGTGGAGGCCCTGGGCCTGGGCTCAAAACGATTGTGTGAAAAATATGGACATCCCGAACTTTCCATGACGGTCAAAGGGCAGGAGTTCCCCGCCTATGACCCCCGTGGTATCCAGGGCATGGGGCTTGCCTACGCCACCTCCAACCGGTGCGCATGTCATCTGCGAGGTTACACTGTGGCTTCCGAAGTTCTGGGTATCCCGGTAAAGACAGATCCGCTGGAGACACAGGGCAAAGCGGAATTGGTCAAGGCTTTTCAGGATGCGACAGCAGCCGTTGACTCCAGTGGACCCTGCTTATTTTCAACCTTTGCCTGGTCACTGGAGGACATCGCGCCACAAGTGGATGGCGCCTGCGAAGGAGAATGGACGGCCGAACGTATGCTGGAAGCGGGTGAACGCATCTGGAATATGGAGCGGGAGTTCAATCTGCGCGCCGGTATCACAGCCGCTGATGACACCTTGCCCAAACGCCTGCTGAAGGAGGCTGCCAACGTCGGACCGGCGAAGGGCCGGGTCAACGATCTGGATAAAATGCTCCCGGAATATTATGCGTTGCGCGGTTGGTCATCTGATGGCATACCAACGGAATCAACCCGTCAATGACTGGGGTTGGTCTGACCTCAAACGGAAATGTCAGATGCACTATATCGTCTTAGGCGCCGGTCCTGCGGGAGTCACAGCCTGCGAAAATATCCGTGAGCTGGATGCAACAGGCCGCATCACCCTGGTCACCGGTGAGGCGGAGCCGCCCTATGCCCGTATGGCAATCCCGTATCTGCTGGTCGAAGATCAAGCGTGTCGCTACCTCGTGAAAGATTTTGGGACATCCGAGTCCCCAAAATCGACTCGCCAACGCGACAGCCGTTATGCCCCGAC
>JAHXHT010000242.1 GCA_025656435.1 Candidatus Thiodiazotropha sp. (ex Gloverina cf. vestifex)
CAGTCACAATTACGGCCATACAACCGCGCCTACGCCTATCGGGGACTAATCGCCTCGGCTTTCAGCCTTCCATGGCGATCAGCGGCGGATGCATTTGAAGACTGTACCGATGGAATCGATAACGACGGGAATGGCTTGACTGATGCTGCAGATCCCAACGCTATCGAATGCGCGGTGGCCTGTACAGACTTGGATGGTGACGGTTACAACATTGATGGCGGTACCTGCGGTCCTATCGACTGTAACGACAGTGATCCTGCAGTCAATCCGGGCGCAGAAGAGCGTTGCAGTGACGGCATCGATAACAACTGTAACGGCTTAACCGATACCGCCGATATGAACGCCGTAAATTGTCCGCTCAACTGTATCGATTCTGATGGTGATGGTGATGGTTACAGCATCGAAGGTGGCAGTTGTGGCGCCATGAACTGCAACGATGACAATGACGCGGTTAATCCCGGTGCACTGGAAATCTGCGGCGATGGTATCGACAATAACTGTGACAATCGTGCGGATAGCGCTGACAATGTCTGTCAGGACAATACACCCGTAGACGATGATCATGATGAGATGCCTTGGTGGCGCAAACGTCACAAGGACAGGGATCATCATCATGGTTCGAAAGGCAGAGACCGCAATCATCGTAATGACGACGACGACGACGAAAATGAAAGCCGTCGTGGAGATCGGGATGATAAACGTGGCTCACACAGAAGGAGCAGAGAGCATGACGACGACTAGTCATCCGTTTCCATGGACTAGGAACAACTGATGGCATATTAAAGGGGGGCGCAAGTCCCCTTTTTTATGCGACCCGAGAAAGCTCTTGTTCCACTGCACAATTATTTAGCGGCAACTCCTTTCTCTTGTGGCGCACTTGCAGAAAAAAGACCTGTATAATTCCCCATCATGACTCAATCCCCCAATATCTTCTCCCATCGACCCTACTGGGCAGCCCGCTTCGGTATCGCACCAGTGCTCCCCATGAGCCGGGAGGAGATGGACCAGCTTGGGTGGGACAGCTGTGACATCATTATCGTCACCGGCGATGCCTATGTGGATCACCCCAGCTTTGGTATGGCGCTGATTGGCCGTCTGTTAGAGGCCCAGGGTTTCCGTGTGGGAATCATTTCTCAGCCGGATTGGAGTGATGCAGAGGCCTTCCGCCAGCTAGGGCGACCCAACCTCTTCTTCGGCATTACCGCCGGCAACATGGATTCCATGGTCAACCGCTACACTGCTGACCGGCGGATCCGTAGCGACGATGCCTATACGCCTGACGGTGAGGCAGGAAAACGGCCTGATCGCTCTGTGATCGTCTACGCTCAGCGTGCCCGCGAAGCTTACAAGGGAGTGCCAGTGATCATTGGCGGTATCGAGGCCAGCCTGCGGCGTATCGCCCACTACGATTACTGGTCGGATAAGGTGAGGCGCTCGGCACTACCTGACTCCAAGGCCGATCTGCTGATCTACGGCAATGCGGAGCGGGCTGTGGTCACTGTGGCTCACCGTTTGGCTGCCGGGGAGAAGATCACCGATATCCAGGACGTCAGGGGCACCGCCTACATGCGCCAGGGAATGCCCGATGGCTGGAGCGAAATCGACTCTACCCACCTCGATAAGCCGGGTCCCAAGGCCCATCACCCCAACCCCTATCAGGCCGAACCGGCCTGCGACAAGGTGATCAGCTTTACACCGCACCAGAGACCACGCAGTCTCAACCGGGCAAAGACGGTGGTGCGGCTCCCCTCATACGATCAGGTAATGGAAGACGAGGTGATCTACGCCCACGCTTCCCGGGTCTTCCATCTGGAAACCAATCCCGGTAATGCCCGTGCCCTGGTTCAGCAGCACGGCAAGCGGGATGTCTGGCTCAACCCACCACCAATGCCTCTCACCACCGAAGAATTCGACCAAGTCTACGAACTGCCCTACACCAGAAAGCCACACCCTGCTTACAGCGAGGCACGCAACCCGGCCTGGGAGATGATCCGCTTTTCGGTCAATATCATGCGTGGTTGCTTTGGCGGTTGCACCTTCTGCTCTATCACCGAACACGAAGGGCGCATTATTCAGAGTCGCTCAGAGGACTCAATCGTGCGTGAGGTGGAGATAATCCGTGACCAGGTACCCGGTTTTACCGGTAACATCTCGGACCTTGGCGGCCCAACCGCCAATATGTACCGACTGACCTGTAAAGATAAGAAAATAGAGTCTGCCTGCCGACGCCTCTCCTGCGTCTACCCTGACATCTGCAGCAATCTCGGCACAGACCACCAGCCGCTGATTAGGCTCTATCGTCGCACTCGAGCATTGTCCGGCATCAAACGGGTCTTTATTGCCTCTGGTCTGCGCTATGACCTGGCAATACGTTCCCCCGAATATATACGCGAATTGGTGACCCACCACGTGGGTGGCTATCTGAAGATTGCGCCGGAACATACCGAAACGGGTCCCCTGAGCAAAATGATGAAGCCGGGCATAGAAAGCTATGAGCGATTCAAAAAGCTGTTCGAGAAGTACTCAGCAGAAACGGGCAAGGAGCAGTATCTTATCCCCTATTTCATCGCCGCTCACCCCGGCACCAGTGACCACGACATGCTCAACCTGGCACTGTGGCTCAAGCAGAACAGCTTTCGACCGGACCAGGTCCAGGCCTTCCTGCCGACACCATTGGCCATCGCCTCTGCGATGTACCACACAGCAAGAAATCCACTACGGAAGGTATCACGCAATAGTCGCCAGATTAACGTTGTAAGAGGTCTGAAACAGCGTCGCCTGCACAAAGCATTTCTGCGCTATCACGACCCAAAAAATTGGCCGCTTTTGCGAGAAGCCCTGACCAGTATGGGCCGTGCCGACCTTATCGGTAACGGTAAAAAACATTTGGTGCCTAAGTGGCAGCCAGGGCATTCGAAGAGTGATACGAATAATAAAAAGACACATCGGACCAGCCCATCCAGAATGGCCGTTCCAAGTACAAAAATGCCGCAAAACAAGCGCATGAGAAAAGTGACTTCTTCTCGAAAAACAAAAAAATAATATTCTCTATTATCAAATAAATACGCCACACTAACAGTAACCTGAAAAGCCTTGATGGTAGTTGAAAAAATGCCATTCCGGGACCATATTTATAGTAGGGACGAGAAGTTGTTTAAGGAGGTATATCATGAACATGACACGTTATGATCCTTGGCACATGATGGATAATTGGCGGCAGGAAATGGACCCTGTATTCCACCCGCTCCTGCAACGGGAAGACGACACCTCCCGTGTCGTAGGCGGCGGCTGGGTACCAGTGGTCGACATCAAGGATGAAGATAGCAGGTATGTCATTCGAGCCGATATCCCGGGCGTCAAACCGGAAGATATCGAAGTCACTATGGAAAACGGTGTGCTGACTATCCGGGGTGAGCGTAAGTTTGAAGAGACCGAGGAGAAAGAGAACTTCAAACGTATCGAACGCAGCCACGGCATCTTCTATCGTCGTTTTTCACTGCCGGATAACACCGATGCTGAGGCCATTGAGGCACAGGGTAAAGATGGTGTGCTGGAGGTAGCTATTCCGAAGACCGCGGAAAAGCACTCGAAAAAAATTGAAGTGACACATTAATCATTTAACGATGGTTGGGCGTTCCTCTCTCTCCTATGCCTGAGAGGGGGGATTTATGTTAGGGTCTTAGGAAGTTAAGCATCTATTAACAGGTGCTAAGCTTCAGAAATGATTAGTAAAAATAGGTATTACAAGCGTTCCCGAATCAC
>JAHXHT010000243.1 GCA_025656435.1 Candidatus Thiodiazotropha sp. (ex Gloverina cf. vestifex)
ATGCACTGTTTTTCTTCGCTCATGGCAGTTTTGAAGCAAGCGAGAGGAAACGTTCGCTGACAAACGATTCGTTCAGAGCTTCCTTAGGTGTTACGGAGTAAGTCGTCTGTACAAATCCAAAATCAAATACGTGAGTACGTATATGAGATAAATGGATATCTTTTTCGAGTGGGCCGAAAAGGGGTATGCCATCTCCAAGAATTACTGGGATTACCGTTATCGTGATCTCATCGATCAATCCGACTGAAAGGAATCGTTGAATCGTGTTCCCGCCATCGATATACACGTGTGTAACTCCCGCTTTCGAGAGTCGCTCCAACAGGTCTCGTGTCGACTCCGAAGAATGAGAGAGCGTATTTGGCAGGCCGGGCGGAAATACAATCGAATGGCTGCTCAACACGACGACGGGCTTTTCCTCGTATGGCCATTGACCGAATGACAACACTTTCTCATAGGTCTTTCGTCCCATGATCAGTGTGTCGACTGAATCCATAAACGCATGATAACCACAGTCTTCACCTTTGGGGACAATGGCATTTGCTTTATCCAGCCAGTCCAGTCCATCGTCTTTTCTCGCAATAAACCCATCCAGACTGGTCGCAATGTAGACCGATGCTTTCATATGTCTCGACTTACCTTCTTGTATTGATCGATCTGACAGCATTTTTCCAGAGAAAGAAAAAACCCTCTACGAGCAGCTGGGCTGCCAAGCAGAGGGTTGATGGTGTTGTACAACAAACTCAGTGCTGGTTCTTCGCGTTAAGCCCCCTGATCTGTTGTGTCTGACACCGATCTCAGTGGAGATCGCTGACCAACGATTTTTTCACCGGTGAAGGCAGGTGATCCACACGATAGTCATAGACTGGGTGGTCGATGCCGGCCGATAGGTTAGCGCCGCTCTTGAGGGCACTGATCATCGCTTCGCTGAGCTCGAAGCGCAGAAAATGGACAGATGAGGTCTTCTCCTCCGTGGAACGCTCCAGGTCCTCGTTGGCAATGGGCCGGACTTTATCGAAGCCGTCTACCTGTACCCAGATGTGTGATTCAACGCCGATCAGTTGAGACAGCGCTGCTTTGCGCTCTTCCTCATCGACATACTCCATCATGAAGGTAGCCTTCCAGTTCATACCGTCCGGGATGAGCGGGTTGTAGACATCCAGCTCGTCCTGAATACCGTCCGGTTCGAAGATCTTCTCGATACGCAGCATCTCCTGCACCTGATACTGCATGGTTAGCTCATCTTCGAAATAGAGGGCGGCGTTTGGGCCGATCGGCAGACGCCGTATCTTCTTGTGCTCGATGACCTTGGCGCGGAATTCCTGGCGGATACGCGCGTACTCTTCGAGGCTGTAAAGGTCGTCGTGTGACAGTTCGGTCATAAATCTCTCCTGCATTCGATTATTCATGTGCAATGGTTTTTTCGGTGAACAGGTAGTCCTTAAGTTCTTTATCGAAGGACGGGTCCTGGCGACGGATCCACTCCAGCACCATGGCGGCGTGCTCCTTCTCTTCATCCCGGTTATGGGCAAGGATGGCGCGCAGGGCCGGATCGGTGCAGGCATCCGCCCGCTGGTTGTACCAATCGACGGCCTCCAGCTCCTCCATCAGTGAGACAATGGCGCGATGCATGTCGCGGGTTTCGCTGCTGAGTTGCTCGACTGGCTCGTGATAACCTTCGTTCGACATAGTGGTTCCCCAATACTGAATTTATAATCCGTAAGCCTTTCGCACCAGACTGATGGGGTGCTCGGGTTGTCTGCCATCTCGCAGGCCGTTTTCGATGTGGTGCCCCGCCATGGGACAGTCACTGCCATAGTGATCGGCCTCAGCCTGCTTGACCCGGTTGACCACCGGTTTGCCGATCTTCATGGCATGTTCGTGAAACTCGCTCTTCACCGCATAAGTCCCGTCATGGCCCGAGCAGCGTTCAATCGCTGTGACATCGGTATCCGGGATCAGGGAGAGCAGTTCCTTGGTCTTAGCGCCGATGTTCTGTACCCGTTGGTGACAGGCAGCGTGATAAGCCACCTTGCCGAGACCCTGCTTGAAGTCGGTCTTGAGCAGGTCCGCTTTATGTCTCAGTATCAGGTATTCGAAGATATCGAAGATGGCGTCCGCCACTTTCTTCACCTCGGGCTCGTCGGGAAACAGCAGCGGCAGCTCCTGTTTGAACATCAGCGCACAGGAGGGTACCGGGGCGACGATATCCCAACCCTCATCGACCAGTTTGGCCAGTTCGGGAATGTTGGCATTCTTGGCCGCCTCGACCGCATCCAGATTGCCCAGTTCCAATTTTGGCATACCGCAGCACTGCTCTTTTTCGGCAATGGTCACGGGGATGCCATTGTGCTCGAACACAGCTACCAGGTCTTCGCCCACATGGGGTTCGTTATAGTTGCCGTAGCAGGTGGCGAACAGCGCAACCTTGCCGGTGGTTCTGCCTGCCGGGGTGCCTTGGGCACTGCTTGCTCTTCTGTCAGCCAGGCGCTTGCGTAGCGGCCGGCTGTGGAATTCGGGGAGCTTGGCCTCCGGATGTACCCCCAATGTGTGATCGAGGATTTCACGGAAGTTCTTTGCTTTGTTGAATCGGTTGACCACGCCGGAAACCACGGGAATACCGGCCAGTTTACCGAGATTGTCGGTACTGGTGAGCACCCGGTCACGTAATTTGACGTCGCCTTTTTTGTGTTTGACTGCCTTACCGCGCAGCATGAGATGGGGAAAATCGATATTCCACTCGTGGGGGGGTACGTAGGGGCATTTTGTCATGTAACAGAGGTCGCACAGGTAGCAGTGGTCCACTACTTGCCAGTAATCTTTTTTGTCTACGCCGTCGACTTCAAAGGTCTCAGATTCATCAACCAGATCGAACAGGGTGGGAAAACTCTGACACAGGCTGACACAGCGGCGGCAGCCATGGCATAGGTCGAAGACCCGCTCCATCTCACTGAGGAGTTTTTCCTCATCGTAATAATCGGGATTTTTCCAGTCGATTGGGTGCCTTGTGGGGGCATCCAGATTGCCTTCACGCTGTCCTGAGGGTCCTGCCATTGCTCTTCTGCTCCTGATGCTGTCTGCTGCGGGCGGCCCGCAGGCCGCCCTATTTGGCTGAGATGAGCCGTGTTTAGTCCATCTCGTCCAGTGCTCTCTGGTAGCGGTTGGCGTGAGAGCGCTCGGCTTTTGCCAGGGTCTCGAACCAGTCGGCTACCTCATCAAAACCCTCGTCACGCGCGGTTTTGGCCATGCCAGGGTACATGTCTGTGTACTCATGGGTTTCACCGGCAACGGCGGTCTTCAGGTTGTCACCGGTGGGACCGAATGGCATGCCGGTGGCAGGATCGCCGCACTGCTCCAGGTACTCGAGATGGCCGTGGGCATGGCCGGTTTCGCCTTCCGCGGTGGAGCGGAACAGGGCGGCTACATCGTTGTAACCTTCTACATCGGCCTTGCCGGCGAAGTAGAGATAACGGCGGTTTGCCTGGGATTCCCCGGCAAAGGCGTCTTTCAGATTTTGCTCGGTCTTACTACCTTTGAGTTCCATATCTGGTTCTCCGAAATGTGGTTGTTCTATGGATTAAAAAACGTCGAGTTCAAGACTCTTCGTGGCATTAGAATAGTTCTAAAATTGATTGGAAGCTAATGGTTGTTTCAATGGTGTTGCAAGCGTGTCGCTACCTCGTGAAAGATTTTGGGACATCCGAGTCCCCAAAATCGACTCGCCAACGCGACAGCCGTTATGCCCCGACCG
>JAHXHT010000244.1 GCA_025656435.1 Candidatus Thiodiazotropha sp. (ex Gloverina cf. vestifex)
CCCTAACAGTCACAATTACGGCCATACAACCGCGCCTACGCCTATCGGGGACTAATCGCCTCGGCTTTCAGCCTTCCATGGCGATCAGCGAGTGTTGGGTTTTGATCCTGATGGCGATGGAGAGCACCTGCTGGTACATGTCAAAAAGCGTGATACGAATACCCAATGGCTGGCAGGTCAACTGGCAAGGTTTGCTGGTATACCCGCTCGCGATATCAGCTATGCCGGTCTGAAAGATAGACATGCCGTGACCACCCAATGGTTTTCGTTACGTCTGGCAGGCAAGCCTGAACCCGACTGGTCGGGTTTTACCTCTGAACAAGTGGAGCTCCTCGCGGTTCACAGACACCGGCGCAAACTGCGTCGGGGTGCACTCAGGGGCAACCGCTTCCAGGTCACACTGCGGTGTGTCGATGCAGATAAAGGGTCGCTGGAAAAGCGTCTGGAAGAGATGAGAATTTCCGGCATGCCCAACTATGTTTGGCGAGCAGCGTTTTGGTCACGGCTATCAAAACCTGCATCGCTTCGCTGACCTGTTGGGTGACAGTCGGCGACGGGTCGATCGGCAACTGAGAGGGTTGTTGATCTCCGCTGTGCGTTCCCAGCTCTTCAATCAAGTTCTGGCAGAGCGGATCAAACGACAGATCTGGGCGAGTCCTTTGCACGGAGACTATTTTAAGCTGGATGGTAGCCGTTCTGGATTTAGGGACGATCCTGATGATGAGCGATTGAGGGAACGCTGCTTGTCGCAGGACATCCACCCAACCGGTCCTCTGTACGGGCGGGGAACGCCCCAGGTCGAGGCAGATGCATCATCTCTAGAACAGGAAATACTGGCGCCCTTCACGGAGTGGAGGGAGGGGCTGGAGCAACTTGGTCTGGAACAGGAGCGTAGAGCTTTACGGATCAGACTCGATGATCTGCAATGGCAGTTCAGTGCTTCGGACACTTTGACGCTGACCTTTTTCCTCCCTGCAGGTACCTTTGCCACCGTACTGTTACGTGAGCTGATGGATATTTCTTCACCCGCTGTACGGTGAATACCCTGTTTTATACAGGTGGTAAAAGGTGTTTACACCGATAGGATTGGCTGTGTAAGCCAATGATCGCTTACACTGCTATCGTGGTATTTCCAACCATTCACCAGTTCTGCTGTGCTGTACAGAAAAACTGTCATATCTCCGATGCCAGACATGGCACCGACTACGGTCTCTGTACTTATCTTTTAAAAATGCGCGAATTCTACCGTTGGGAGAACGGCCTGGATTACAACACTTCATTGACCAACGAGTCAGTGGGGGAGTGGCTGACAGCCAGAGAAGCCCTTTGGGAAAGCCTGAGCGAGGATGATTTTGTACCGCTATCAATACAGGGCTTGGAGTTCGACCCCTTCGACGTAGAGCCTATTAACAGTGTTCTGGAATCCTTTGGGCTGGTCTATAGCGCAGGTTATGGACTGAAGAACAAACCACTTTTTTTCCTTGGGCACCTGGAGCGCAGAGAGAATCCGGGCGGTGTTTCTGTTTGGGTTGCCGGGCGGGAGCTGGCGCGTGATCTGATGGCGCCCGCCGCCATGAGTCAGGGTGATCGTATCTATATTCGACAGGAGTCTTTCCGTCGGCTGCTGTGGGAGAAGCTTGATAACTGGCGCTGGCATCGGCCGGACAACGCCCTCGGCAGGGCCTTCGCCTATTATGATTTCGAAAACGATCTGGAGAGCGCGCTCGATCAAATGGTGGAGAAAGAGTTGGATGCCGTCATGTTGCATGAAAAGGGGGAGTATCTGGCAGGTCAAATGCTAGGCCAGCCATGGAATGATTTGTTGATCGGTCTCGGCCACTCTCCTGCTGAATTGATGGCCAGGGCAGTGCGTGATCACTGGGCAGATTGCCAGGTGACTCTGCCGGCTTTGTTGGAAAGACGTGATGCTGCCTCAATACACTTCTACATCGGTGGGCTGAGTGGTATGAGAGAGGTGTTTTACCCTGCTCTCAAGTCGGTCTACGAGCGGTGGCATGAAAGTGGTGACTGGGCTTTGCTCGGAGACTGTGTCAGCGAAGGCGCCGCACACTGGTCATCCCTCGCCGGCAGATTATTGGATTTCCTGAAACTTCCTCCGGATCAGGCACAAGAGGAAATAAAACAGATGGTGGAAGCCAATGTTCTATAAGCGCCTACATCACATCAGGGTCCATCACTGTCTTGCCAGACCGGTAGGTTGGGTCGACACGCTTTTCACATAGATCATTTATGCCAGTAATAGCCGGTCTATTGCCAAGATTGGCAATGCAGCGGTGTAGGTTTATCAGCCGCAAGATGACCGTCCATGACTTGTTCAGAGCTTCCCTGAGGTGAAAGTCTTGCCTTATGTGTTGAAGACAGTCCCTTCCGGTTCGCCGGTATTGTCGATGACAACTTGGCGTATGCCTTTCATACGTGAAAGGATATAGCCACCCATCATCATGGCAAGATTCTCGTTGTCGGTCTCGAGGGCGGTTAAGAGTTTACCGGCCACAAGTTGGCAGCGTTGTTTGGGACTGGGGTTTTTTACCCACTTTTGGCCAATCTGCCAGCCCCGGTCCATGTCTTTGTCCATTCTGTCGAACGATTCTCCCATGTTTTCCAGATAGCTGTCAGGGATATCCAGGTCCATTGACCAGTCATCGATAATCAGATTTAGTTGCATGATAGGAAAACAGCTCGTCGATTCAAAAAACCACAATATGATCCGGTGACAGAGAGGCAAAATCAAGCATATGAAAGATCAGGAATTGCTCGCATTGGTTGAGTTGGGTGGCTACCCTAATTTCGTGCCGCTTTATCAACGTTTGGGTTATGTGGTGGAAATGGTGGATTCGGTACGCAAAGCGCAGGCCTGGTTGAAGTCCCATCAACCATCTGTTGTGGTGGCAGAGTTCTACGCTGATCCACAGTTTCGGGATCGTATCAGTAATCTGGAATCTCTACTGGCAACCTTGCAACGATATGATATTGAGGCGCAGGTGGTTGTGTTTATCGACAAGCCTTATCTTGAGCATCTGGAAAAGGTCAAGACACGCTATGCCGTGCACGCAGTGCTGAACTATCCGATTGATGAGACAAGTCTGCAAAAGGTATTGGAGAAACTTGGAGAATCGTAACTATGTTGGTGGAGATTAATGATCTGTTGCAGCCGGCCCAGCTGAAAAAGATTGATGAGATTATATCCAAGGCGGAATTCGTTGACGGCAAACTGACTGCCGGTAAGGCGGCAAGCCGGGTGAAGAACAATGAGGAACTCAAAGGTGAGCCGCAACAGATGCAGTTGCTGATCCGGATCCTCACCAGCGCCATGGCACATAATTCAACATTTCGTTCCGCCGTTCTGCCCTATCGCATGGCCGACCCCATCTTCGCCCGCTATCAGTCGGGTATGACTTATGGCGACCATGTGGATGATCCCCTGATGGGGCTCAGCGGTCAGCGTTTTCGCAGCGATGTTTCGATGACGCTTTTTCTACGTGATCCGGAAACCTATCAAGGGGGAGAGCTGGTTGTACGGACCACCTTTGGGGAAAAACGGGTCAAGCTGAAGGCCGGTAGCGCCGTGATCTATCCCTCATCAAGCCTCCATCACGTGGCTGAAGTGACTAAGGGGGAGCGGCTAGGGAAGCTCTGAACGAATCGTTTGTCAGCGAACGTTTCCTCTCGCTTGCTTCAAAACTGCCATGAGCGAAGAAAAACAGTGCATTTC
>JAHXHT010000245.1 GCA_025656435.1 Candidatus Thiodiazotropha sp. (ex Gloverina cf. vestifex)
ATGCACTGTTTTTCTTCGCTCATGGCAGTTTTGAAGCAAGCGAGAGGAAACGTTCGCTGACAAACGATTCGTTCAGAGCTTCCTTAATGGACCACTGAGTGTTGAGTTGTAGCTAGTCTGATTTTTCTATATGTAAGATTGTAAAGTATTCAGGGAATGTCATTGGCAGGTATGGCGATATTCAAAGGCCTGAGTTGTTGCAAGTCACTCGGACGATCAAGATCCCACAGAGCGGGCAACTCCCGCCAGCGCCAACCGATTTCTCTCATAGCTCGTCGTGTACTCTCTGCGACCGTCTCTTTGCCCCAATCGTGGCCATGAAAAAGCCTGATGTCCCAGGCATTCAAGCCCAATAGCACATAGCCTCCATCCTCCGCCGGTCCAATGACAGCGTCTTCTCCTGCAACAAGCCAATCAAATGTCTGCTGCAAATGATCGGCTGTCAGCGCGGGACAATCCACACCCAGCAACACGATACGATGATAGCGTTTCATCGCGTGTCTAGCTGCATATCCCATGCGCCCACCGAGATCTTCGCCCTGCTGCACAAAGAGAGAAAGCGAGTGACGTTTCGCCAGTGATTGGAGCAGTGGGTGTGCGGTATCCGGTGACACCCACAGCTCGATGTCGTAGGGTGTCTCATTGACAATCCACGCGATCTCGCGTTCTAGCAGGCGGGCATAAAGCTCGGTAGCGGCGCGCTCACCGATGGCCGGTATCAGTCTGGTCTTCACCTGCCCCGCATAAGGCGCTTTGGCAAATATCAGGACGGCGTTGTCTTGCATGGCCTGTAGAAACCGGCAAGTCGTGCAGGACTAACACCCAGCCAATAGGCCAGTCTCAGACCCCACATCATCAGAATGGTCCGCACAATACCGTGCTGCTCCCAGCGACGGCTTGAGGTCAATAGTCTTTCTCTGAGACAGACTGGCGGCATGTGTCGCTTTAATCGTCGGCTGATCTCAATATCTTCCATCAGCGCTTGTTCTGGATATCCTTCAACCTGTGCGAAAAGTGACCGGTGGATAAAGATACCCTGATCACCAGTGGCTATGCCGCTCCTGCAGGAGCGCCAGTTCATCATGCGTTCCACCAGGCGTAAAAGTGGCTGATTCCCACTCAAGCGGATATCGAATCGTCCCCACCCTGGCCCATTGGAAACGGCATCAAAAATAGCACGATCCACACTGGGGTCGACAAAACTGTCCACATGTAAAAACCAGAAGACGTCACCTGTCGCCACACTGGCTCCCAGGTTCATCTGAGTGGCGCGTCCTGGGGGTGAAGTGAGCAGGTGATCCACATGAGGCTTGAGTGTATCTGTCGGTAGGTTCTCACTGCCGCCATCGACCACAATAAGCTCATGACCGGCAGCCCTGAAGCTGGCCAGAAGTTTCACACTCTCTACCGCCAGCTCACCCTCATTAAGAATCGGTACGATGATACTCAGACGCATTTCTGTTGGTTGCCGGATTAATACTACTCGTCCAATGCACCACCACAACTGCTGCCCTGTCCCGCAGTACAGCCAAAGCAGTGTTCAGCCACCCGAATCGGTGCTGCCGAGAAATCACTGTCGAGAAGGTCTCTCAGGTGCGGATGGACTTTGTTCTCATGACCCAGCGGTATTTTCAACATCTGATTGAAGTCGCAATCATAGACATAACCCTGCCAATCCACACTCAACAATTGCCGGCACATCACACCATCCAGGTTTTCGGGTCTATAAGAATCGCGCAGAAGCTGAAGATACTCCTGGAACTTCCCCTTAGATTGCAACAGGCTGCCGAATCGTTGAATTGGCATATTGGTGATTGTGAACAGCTGGTTGAATTGAATGCCGAACCGCTCATCAAGCTGCTTTCTGTAGTCTGCCTCAAGCGGACCCTGGGGCGGTGGTAGACTGGGTCCGGTAGGGTTATAGACCAGATTGAGTTGCAGAGGTGACCCAAGTGAACCGTACCCAAGCTGGTTCAGTCGCTTCAGGTCCTCAATGCTGTCGTGGTAGGTTCCCTTACCCCGCTGGCTGTCAACGTTCTCTTCCAAATAGCATGGCAGGGAGGCAACAACCTCCACCTCATGTGCTGCCAGAAACTCCGCCAAATCCTCCTGTCCCGGCTCCAGCAGGATAGTCAGATTACAGCGGTCGATAACATGCACACCCATCCCCGCTGCAGCTTCTACCAGATAACGGAAATCTTGATTCAATTCAGGCGCCCCACCGGTCAGGTCCAGCGTTTTTAACTGATGATTCCTTAGAAAACGCAACACCACATCGATTGTCTCCCGGCTCATCTCTTCCGAACGCTTGGGACCGGCATTGACGTGACAGTGGACACAAGAGAGGTTACAGCGATAACCGAGGTTGACTTGTAACGTTTCAAGCTTTCCTCGATGAATGGCGGGAAAGCTGGTTGGCTGTAAGAGATGGGCGGTATCGATCATGGTCGTGTTCTTCTCAGTGTTCTGCAGTCCGGGTTAAGCACTATTTGCGCCTTTCTATTCAGAGGATACGAAACAGAGAGTTAATCAGATGCATTTTCCACATGCATCGTCTCAGTCGATACCCATCCTGCCGGGAGCACATGTAATCCAGTGAGATAAAGTTCAATCAACTTATTGAAAGAATTGTATTTATGTAAAAAAATCATGAAGTTGGTCATAGATATGAATGGTAGCGCATTGCATTTTTATAATTAATTCCTAATATACTAATTATAATCTTTAACATATAGATGGAGAAACCCATGCTACCAATTTTGTCAGGCCTAATCCTCGCGATGCTGTTCGGCCTGATGTCCTTCGCAGTCTATGGGCTGGAGGGACTGATCGAATATGCCTGGATCGATACTGTCTTCTGGTCACTCCTCCTGACTGGCGCCGCCATCACACTGATTAATGAAGTGGGTCAGTGCATTCTATGCAGAGTTCGGCACTGGTTCAAAATCGCCAGACTCGAAAAATTCTGCACCCAATTATCCTGCGCCAAGTAATTTATCGACAATCTACCCATCGCTACACTGGTAGCATATACCGCGACTGTTATAATCGCCGGCCAATGCCCTCGTAGCTCAGCAGGATAGAGCAATCGCCTCCTAAGCGATAGGTCACAGGTTCGACTCCTGTCGAGGGCGCCATCCTATCTCGGAATTACGTTATGGTGCAGATCTTTTTAGCTGGTCTGAATGGCAAAAAGAGGATCCCTTATCTAGTCCTCCTCATTGCTGTGCTGATGATACCCGAGAACCTATTTGCCTCTGGCCTATCAGGTCAGGTAGTGGGTGTACCAAATGGAACCGAGATTATCCTACTGGCGAATGATGAGCGCCGCCTGCGCGTCACACTGGCTGGCATCCAGGTACCCCGGTTTGCAGGGCAACGTGTGACCATCGCGAAACGACATCTACACACCCTGTTGGCAGGTCGTTTCGTTACAGTCGAGCCCATCATGCATTCACCTGCAGGTGTTATACTCGGAAGAGTTCTGTACGGGGACAGTGATATCGGATTACGGCTGGTTCAGTCCGGTTTGGCGCAGCTCACTGATGCGCCCACGCACATTGGCCCTGAACTGCTAACCCGGTATCGTCGGGCCGAGCGGGAAGCACGCAGCCGTAAAATGGGATACTGGCAGAACATCCGCTAAGGAAGCTCTGAACGAATCCATCGATTGAGGGATAATGGTGCACATTCTAGGCCAATCATTATATAGACCCCATGAAGCAAACAA
>JAHXHT010000246.1 GCA_025656435.1 Candidatus Thiodiazotropha sp. (ex Gloverina cf. vestifex)
TCGGGGCATAACGGCTGTCGCGTTGGCGAGTCGATTTTGGGGACTCGGATGTCCCAAAATCTTTCACGAGGTAGCGACACGCTTGCGATCTCTGTTTGATTTTTCCCACTGATTCCTACCACATCAAAACGGCAGGGTGCCTGGGAACCTTTCTCTTGGAGATAGTGACCGGCAGTCAGCAGCAATTTACGCTGTTTGGACGGCGTGACACTCTCCGCGGCGGTTCCGAAGCGGGATGATTGGCGGTATCTGACCTCGATAAATACCAGGCTGTCGTTCTGTTGCATGATGAGATCGATCTCACCGCCTTTTGATCGATAGTTCCGGGCCACAAGGCGAAGGCCTCTGCTTTCCAGATACTTCAGTGCGCTTGATTCAGCGGTACGGCCTTGCTCGAGGTGCTCAGCCATTGTTAAGGCGTGGTGGCCTGATCAAGAAACGGGGTCTGCCCGCCGTTTGGTGTATTGGGTAACGCTGACTCGCCTGGTGTTGGTTGGCCAAAGGTAGGCGTCTGCATGCGTGGAGCATAGCCAGTGATGCTGGCAGAACCCTTTTTCATGTCTGCCCAGGCAAGCAGGCGGTGTAGCCGATTGTATCTATCCAGGTAGAGTGTGCCGGTTTTTCCACTGATGGTACGTCCGGGTTGTGCCTGCAACTGCTGCAACGAGGCCAATAAGTTGTAGCTATCGATACCCATGGCATAGAGTCGTGCATACTGTCCCCCGACGCCGGGCATGAGCCGCTGTAGATTGGTTCTGGACAGATTATTCTGGGTCTCGTCCTCCAGCAGCCAGGGGGTATCCACGAAACTGATGCGTCCCAGATCCCGATCCTTTTCGTCATCTTTGACGCCGCTATAGATATGCGATGTGGTATAAATCGGCAGACTGCCGGCATGGTGAAATCTGAGCTGAGGCCGTATTTGGCGACCCTTCTGAGGACGGGCAGCAAGAAAGATGAAATCTGCGTCCTGCCGCCTACGGAACTCAGACTCCAGTTTTTTACCCAGTAGTTGCTCCAGCGCTCTTATACGTGCCTGGCTCTCATCTACATTCAACAGCTGACGAATAGGATGAGAGAAGTCGTTTTCCGAGGCGTTATATTGCCTTTGTTCCAGCGCAGCGCCACCTAATGTCTGCCAACGCAGACGAAAATTCTCAGCAATGCGATCACCCCAACCTCCAGCCGGTGTCAATATCAATGCCTGTTGATGGCCTTCGAGCCAGGCTCGCTCGGCAATCTGTTCCGCCTCATCTTCCGGCGCCAGGCCAAACTGAAACAAATTGGGATGATAGAGCGTTTTGTCCTCAACCTGATTGAGAGCCAGTACCGGCTGTTGCATCGTCTCCAGTTGCAACAGCATATTGACAGCATTTTTGTTCAGTGGCCCCACAACCATTTGCGCACCTTGTAGCAGTGCTTGTTGATAAGTGCGCAGGGTATTTTCCAATTTGCTGCTGTCGTAGAAACGAAGTTGGGGGCGATACTCCAAGGGGTGTTGATACCAGGCAGCCATGAATCCGTCCCGAACGGCGGTGGCAACATTCTTATAGGGGCCACTTTGTGGAAGCAGAATGGCTATATGGTCACTGCTGCTCAGACCTCGCCGTTCCAGCAGGCCGGTCAGAAATGCTTGCAGTGCGGGGTGATCGGAGAATCGCTCACGCCAGGCGGCGAGTGCGGTGGCCAGATCTGCGGGTTGGGCGATCTGCTGTTTGACCAATCGGGCCAGTTCCATCCATCCGCCCATATTGGAGGGTGGAGGCGGTTGCAGCAGTTGCAGGACTGTATCGGTCATTGATGCCAGTGTCTGTACCAGCAACTCCTGTATCTCCAGTCGTTGTGCTTCATCGTCTGCCAGGAGAAGATCCATTACATTGAGTTCCCTAGCGCTTTCCAGCAGGTTGCCGGAGAGACGGAAGATCTCGGCCATATTAGCGTGGTAGCGCAGGCGCAATGGGATCGGTGTCTCTTCTCCGGGTGAGGGCCCCATCAGGTCGAGGGTTTGCTCAATGTCACCCCTGAGAATAGCTATTTCAGTGCGCAACATGCGCAGACGAAAGGCAAATACCGGGTCATCCGATGTCGGTGGTTGTAGCTTGTCAATCAGGCTGAGACTGTTCTCCATATGTCCTGCTTTCAGCCAGGTTTCTGCCGCCTCCAGGTAGCGCTGCTCACGCAATGGGGATTCGCTTTGTAGTGCCACAGTCTGTAACAGCGCGGCTGCTGCTTCGAAAGACTCATTGGTCAGTAGAAGATCGATCTTCTCTCGGATTTCAGGCAACAACTGTGCTTCAGTCTGACGGTCGGACTTTAGGGTGGCGCAACCCTGAAGTATCAGTATGAGCATTAGCAGGGCGGTGGCAAGACGGCGATTGATTTGCATGTTTTGGGTTCTGTGGCAGGATGTTCAGCCTACTCATTCTACATCAGGAAGCGCTGTGTCAAAGGGCGTACTTTACGTTGTTGCAACACCGATCGGCAATCTTGACGATATTTCCATGCGGGCGGTCGAGATACTCAGGGAGGTCGATCTGATCGCTGCTGAGGATACCCGGCATACGAAACCACTATTACGCCACTACGCTATCGATACGCCCATGCAATCATTTCATGAACATAATGAGCGGGCTCAGGTGGCGAAGCTGACCGAAGTACTGCAATCTGGACGCTCTGTGGCACTGGTATCAGATGCCGGTACGCCGCTGATCAGTGATCCTGGCTTTCCATTGGTGCGTGAGGCGGCAGGATTGGGGATACGCATCGTGCCGGTTCCCGGACCCAGCGCAATGACCTGCGCGCTCTCTGCCGCAGGTCTGCCGACGGATCGTTTTCTGTTCGCTGGTTTTCCGCCCCGTAATCAGGGCCAGCGTCGAGATTGGTTGGGCGAGCTGATTCGTGAGCGGGCTACATTGGTTTTTTATGAGTCGAGTCACCGCATTGTCGCCTCTCTGAAGGCGATGGTAGAGGTGTTTGGGGGTGAACGGGAGGCTGTCATCGCCCGGGAGGTGACCAAGCTGCATGAGACCTTTTTGCGCGGTAGTCTTGATGAGCTGCTGTCGCAGGTGGAGCAAGATGCAAACCAACGAAAAGGGGAGTTTGTCGTACTGGTTGCAGGCGCGCCGGCCGGCTCGACAGAGATGCAAGCAGAGATAGTCGTCGACCAGTTACTGTCCCGATTACTCGATGAACTACCCTTGAAGCGAGCCGTCGCCCTGGTCGCGGAACTGACCGGTAATAAAAAAAATAAGCTTTACGATCAGGCGCTTAGAATAAAAGAATCGAGGGTGTGATGGGCTTCCGGGTTACTTTTGACGTTTTGTTCGATAATTCCCAACACTCTTACATCAACGACTATCGTTCTCATGGTCAGAATTCTGACACTAACAATATGTCTGCTCACAGCAGGGCTGCCAATGGGTACGGTGGCAGCTGATGGCCTGGAGTTTATGCCATTTGTTGGATATCGATTCGGTGGTGCTTTTGATGATGTAACTACCGGTCGGTCATCTAGATGCTGAGGGCAATGGCAACTGGGGCTTTACTGTCAGCAAGCTGGCGTCACAGGATACCCGGTATGAATTTCTCTATTCACGCCAGGACACCCGCCTCACTGATAGCACCAACCCACGCTGATCGCCATGGAAGGCTGAAAGCCGAGGCGATTAGTCCCCGATAGGCGTAGGCGCGGTTGTATGGCCGTAATTGTGACTGTTAGG
>JAHXHT010000247.1 GCA_025656435.1 Candidatus Thiodiazotropha sp. (ex Gloverina cf. vestifex)
AACAGTCACAATTACGGCCATACAACCGCGCCTACGCCTATCGGGGACTAATCGCCTCGGCTTTCAGCCTTCCATGGCGATCAGCGATCGTAACGCACTAAAAGCGAATGCCCAGTTTCAACATCCGTGAACGCAAGGTATTCGGGTGTAAACCCAGGATGTGAGCTGCCCCCTTCGGTCCGGAAATCACGCCCTCGGTGAATGCCAGCGTCCGCTTGATATGGGACCGTTCCAGCGCCTCCAGACTCAGCAACGGCGGTTCTTCCATTACTGCTGCCCGGGAGGGTAACAGGTCATCAACCGTGAGTACCGTACCGGTGCTGAGGATGGCCGCCCGCTCGATAACATTCTGCAGTTCACGGATATTTCCCGGCCATGAATATTGCTGCAGAGCAGCCATCCCCTTCTGGCTAATGCCCTGAAGGGGTTTACCGAACTTTAGCCGCGCCTGTTGGATAAAATGCTCCACCAGCAATGGCACATCAGATGTGCGTTCCCGTAGTGGTGGCATCTGCAGAGGAAATACATTGATGCGGTAATAGAGATCCTGACGAAACGCACCCTGCCGCACCTGCTCAAGCAGATTCCTGTTGGTAGCGGCAATGATACGTACATCCACCCGGATTGTGGCGTTACCGCCAACCCGCTCGAACTCCTGCTCCTGGATGGCGCGCAGCAGCTTTACCTGAGTATCCAGGGGGAGTTCTCCCGCTTCATCAAGAAACAACGTGCCGCCATCTGCCAGTTCAAAGCGCCCCTTACGCTGTCCCACGGCGCCGGTAAAGGCGCCCTTTTCGTGACCGAATAGCTCACTCTCCACCAGCCCGGCAGAAATTGCTCCACAATTAATCTTCACCAGTGGTTTGTCGCTTCGGGTGCTGGCCTGATGAATGGCTCGTGCAATCATCTCTTTACCGGTACCGTTCTCACCCAGAATCAATACGGTGGCATCGGTGGCCGCCACCTGCTGCACATCCTGTAACAACTGCTGTACTGGTGCTGACTGACCGATGATCTCACCAAAGTTGTGGTCCTGACGGATCTCCTCCTGCAGATAGACATTCTGTTCCTGCAGGCGCTCTTTCAGCTGCTTAACCTCCTGAAAGGCAGTAAGTAAATTCTGCTCGGCCTGCTTACGCTCACTGATATCCTTGAATACCACCACCGCTCCGGCCAGTTTGCCTTCCTCATAGATCGGGGTGCTGGTGTACTCGACCGGGAAACAGCTGCCATCCTTGCGCCAGAACACTTCATCATCCACATGGTGCACCTCACCATCCTTGATGGCCGCGTAGATGGGACACTCCTCATGTGGGTAATGACTGCCATCTGCATGACTGTGATGATGTTTATCGTGGATAGTGCCACCAATCGTCCCCTCGGCGCTCCAGCCGGTCATTGCCACTGCGGCAGGGTTAACGAAGGTGGCGGCGCCATTCATATCAAGTCCGTAGATCCCTTCACCTGCGGCCTCCAAGATCAACTCGTTATGGTGCTTCCGCGTGGCCATCGACTGTTGGGCTTGTTTGTAGACGCTGATATCCATGGCCACAGCCCTACATCCATCGGTTGTCGGCTCAACACAGACGAGAAAGTGGTGGTCTGCCAACACATGTTCATAGGTTCCGGCCTCACCAGCCAAGGCATTTCGGTAGGTGAGTAGCTGTGATTCTTGCAGAACACAATCGAGAGGCGCGTCTAAATCATCAAAGAACGGAATCTCACTTTGATAACGGGTAATACGCAACTGCCGATCAACCTGCCAATAAAAAGCAACGCTTTGATTTGCCTGTAGATTTTTTGGATCGTCTTGCATTGGCTGATTTTACACGCCAGGCTGAGTTTTGTTCAGCATCATGCATATCTCCATAGGGCCAGGTTGCTGCTCAATGTTGTAAATTCACATGCTTTAATCATCCGACAGCAAAGCATGTTGTCTATGTGAAACACTAAGCCGCCTCCCGTTTTAGGGGTTACCAACGTGCAAGTATTTACCCTTATGGTCTTTCAGACTGAGTTTAGATCCATTTCCTCGAAAGCCTTCTATAGACTGAAGGGGGCCTTTAAAGATGTCCCTTATGAGCTTTTTTTTGCCGAAAGCAGGTTCTAAGCACTCAGACCGACGTGAGAAATTTCCAGTTCACAACTAACCCGTGCCATCGATCTCCCACTTTCCATACTGGAGCTTTCTGACCCTTGCCTAGCCAGGCCACCCGCACACAGATGAAAACCAAGCAATTACCCAACAAAAGCAAGCCCATCATTTTTGACTTTAATGACTCGAAATATCAACACGAATAGACTGCTCTCTGATAATCTTTCCGAGTTGACAGCTTTTATTCCAACCCACAGTAATTAACACGGAGGTTGCCATGTCCAAAAATATCGTGATTTGCTGCGATGGTACCGGTAATGAGATCGAAGCCGACTCATCCAATGTACTAAAGCTCTATCGGCTATTGGAGAAGAGTGATAAGCAAACTGTTTTTTATGATCCGGGCATCGGCACTATCGGCACTCAAAACGCCTGGTTTCACTATACCCAACAGATCAGACAGGCCTTCAGTCTCGCCACCGGTGTGGGCCTTGATAAAAACGTCCTTGATGCCTATCGATTTCTTGTCGAACACTATCGGCCGGATGATAGAATTTTCCTGTTTGGATTCAGTCGTGGCGCCTATACCGTCAGGGTACTTGCCGGCCTGATACATCTCATGGGCCTGCTCTGGCCTCATCAGATCAATTTGTGCAGTTACGCCTACAAGGCATATAAGCAATCGAGTCGACACAATGACTTCAAGATCGCCTGGGGATTTCGCCAGGTAACCCGCGCACAAGTTGCACCGATAAAGTATCTGGGGGTCTGGGATACCGTCAGTTCCGTACTGGTGCCACGCGCAGACCTCCTGGTTGGCATTCACCAACAAACACTTCCCTATACGAAGACCAACCCCAGTATCGAAGTGTTACGCCAGGCAATAGCCATTGATGAAAAAAGAAGGATGTTTCGTATTAACCACTGGTCTGAGCCACAAGATTACAAACCGAACCCCTTCAACGAGAAGGAGAATAAGCAACAGGATATCAAACAGGTATGGTTTGCAGGCAGCCATGCTGACATTGGCGGCGGCTACTCGGAAGAGAAAAGTGCACCTGCCAAATTCGCATTGAAGTGGATGTTGCATGAAGCAGAACCCCATGGGCTGCATTTCAACCAGGCACTGTTCAATAACATTGTGTTGGGTAAACCGAGAAAAGGCAGTAAGCGCGCCTATACGGCACCCGATATCACCGCAAGCTTAAACAATTCCATGAACCCGGGCTGGCGACTGCTGGAGTATCTACCCAGACAGGTGAAATACCTCGAATGGCCAGAGAGAAAGCGTCTACTGGGATTCTATTTACCGAAATGTGAACCGCGCCTGATACCCGATGGCGCACTCATTCACCATTCAGTGACCGAAAGAGTGGCCAAGGACACGGGGTATCGCCCCATCAACCTGCCCTCAGAGTATCAGACCGTCTACGATCAGGATGAGGCCCCATTGGATCAGGTGTAGATGAGATCATATCCAGATACCCGTCCGCCTGACTTTGCCAACTTTACCTACCTAGGGAAGCTCTGAACGAATCGTTTGTCAGCGAACGTTTCCTCTCGCTTGCTTCAAAACTGCCATGAGCGAAGAAAAACAGTGCATT
>JAHXHT010000248.1 GCA_025656435.1 Candidatus Thiodiazotropha sp. (ex Gloverina cf. vestifex)
GTTGTTTGCTTCATGGGGTCTATATAATGATTGGCCTAGAATGTGCACCATTATCCCTCAATCGATGGATTCGTTCAGAGCTTCCCTAGCTTGTCATCGTTTTTTCAGAATAGGCAAATGGGGAGTGTCCTCTCCCTGAGGGAGAGGGGGTTAAAAATGAAAATCTGTTTTTATTGCCAAGTTGGTATCAGGGGATTTCCTAGAGCTGTTAGCACCCTCAATCACTTGTCGGATCGCCTTGCTGTTCGTCCAGGAAGTGGCCAGACGGATTGCCTGATGATAGGGCAGCCATCGGTAGTCCGTATGTTCGTTGGCTTGCAGGCGAGGCACACGCCGATAGGCCAGAGGCAGTGCGAACCAGTGCTCGGTATTGCTATGCGCTGATGGCGCATAGCGATCACGCCAGGCGGGTAGGATCGGAAAGCTGACACTGAACGAAAGATCGATCAGCTGGCTACCCGCCATGATGCCGGTCTCCTCGTAGAGTTCCCGGCTCGCGGCCAGCTTTGGGGACTCTCCCCAGGCCAGACTGCCGGTTACCGACTGCCAGAAATCACTGGGGCGGGTACGACGCAGTAGCAACACTTCTCCCCGGGCGGTGTAGACCACCACCAGCACAGATTCCGGCCGTTTAAACTGACTACGCAGAGGTCTCCTCACTGGCTGGCTTGCGCACCCGGATAGAGAGCTCCCGCAACTGGTCTGCACCGACTTCTGAGGGTGCTGAGGTGAGTGGGCAAGCCGCTGTCTGTGTCTTGGGGAAGGCCATCACATCTCGTATCGAGGCGGAACCGGTCAGCAACATCACCAGACGATCCAAGCCAAAGGCGAGGCCACCATGGGGCGGGCAACCGAATTTGAGGGCGGAGAGCAGAAAACCGAACTTCTCCTCGGCCTCTTCCTCACTGATCTCCAGCAGCTTGAAGATCTTCTGCTGCACTTCCTGGTGATGGATACGGATGGAGCCGCCACCCAGCTCGACACCGTTCATAACTATGTCATAGGCCCGAGAATCGCACGCGCCCGGATCTGAATCGAGTAGATCGATCTGATCCAGCTTCGGTGAGGTAAAAGGGTGATGCAACGGTGTCCAGCGGTTGTGCTGCTGATCCCATTCGAACATGGGGAAATCGACCACCCAGACTGGTTTCCATTCACCGTCCATCAGCTCAAGATCCTGCCCCAGACGTACCCGAAGTGCACCAAGAGACTCATTAACCACGTTTGCCTTATCGGCGCCGAAAAAGATCAGATCGCCGTCATCCGCAGCGGTACGATCCAGGATTGCGCTCACCACCTCATCAGGCAGGAATTTGAGAATCGGAGACTGTAGGCCTTCGATACCTTTGGCCTTCTCGTTGACCTTGATATAGGCGAGACCCTTGGCGCCATAAATGCCCACATATTTGGTGTATTCATCGATCTGCTTACGGCTGAGTGTGTTGCCACCCGGTACCCGCAGTGCCGCCACGCGCCCTTTCGGATCTTTTGCCGGCCCGGAGAAGACCTTGAACTCCACCGATGCCATCAGGTCCTGCAGATCGACCAGCTCCAGAGGCACGCGCAGATCGGGGCGATCTGAACCATAACGATCCATCGCCTCTGCATAGGTCATGCGGGGAAAGGGGTCGGGTAGTTCCACACCGAGGATGTCTTTGAAGAGCTGACGGATCATCTCCTCGTTGAGCTGCATGATCTCATCTTCATCAAGAAATGCGGTCTCGATATCGAGCTGGGTGAATTCCGGCTGCCGGTCGGCCCGCAGATCCTCGTCTCTGAAGCAACGCACAATCTGATAGTAGCGGTCCATACCCGCCATCATCAGCAACTGCTTGAACAGCTGGGGCGATTGAGGCAATGCAAAAAACTGACCGGGATGGGTGCGACTCGGCACCAGATAGTCCCGCGCACCCTCCGGGGTCGCCTTGGTCAGCATGGGGGTCTCGATATCGAGGAAGCCACTGTCGTCGAGAAAACGGCGCAGGATCTGAGTCACCTTGGCGCGAATGCGGATCTTCTCCAGCATCTCAGGGCGTCGCAGATCCACATAACGGTAGCGCAGGCGTACCTCTTCGGAGACATTCTCATGCTCATCAAGCTGAAATGGTGGCGTATCCGCCCGGTTTAGGACCTCTAGCTCAAGTCCGAGGATTTCGATCTCTCCCGTGGGCAGATCTTTATTGACCGTACCTTCGGGCCTTGGTCGAACACGACCCTTGATACGCAGGACGAACTCGTTGCGCACCTGCTCGGCCAAACCGAAGACCTCCGGCAGGTCAGGATCGTAGACCACCTGCACCAGTCCCTCGCGGTCCCGCAAATCGATAAAAATTACACCGCCATGGTCGCGGCGGCGATGGACCCAACCGCAGAGTTCCACTTCCTGACCGATATGGGCACTGTTGATCTGTCCGCAATAATGGCTGCGCATGGGTGTTTCCTGTGAAAAGTCTTGTAAGCGTCTTGAGAGCGGGACGCTAAAAAGCGGGAATGTTACGGCTTGGGCTCTGCCTCTGCAAGTCCGTCAACGCTGGCGATGGCCTCTTTTTCTATAGGATTCACGGCCCCCATGGAGAGCAGCAGCTTCAAGCCATCGTCCACGCTGAGGTCAATCTCACGCACATCATCTTTGGGCACCAGCACGAAATAGCCACCAGTCGGATTCGGTGTGGTGGGTACATAGACGCTGATGACCTCTTGCCCGGTGGCCTGCTGAACCGGACCCTGTTCGTCAGAGGTGAGAAATGCGAGCGTCCACATCCCGCGTCTGGGAAACTCCACCAGCACCACCTTGCGAAAGGATTTTCCGTTGTCAGAGAACATGGTCTCCACCATCTGTTTGACAGCAGAGTAAACTGAGCGAACCAACGGAATCCGGGACAGCAGATGCTCCCATAGGCTGACCAGCTTGCGTCCAAACAGATTGGCGGCGACCAGGCCGGTCAGCAACAGAATCAGCAGGGAGAGAACCACCCCGAGCCCGGGGAGGTGGAATCCCAGCAGGTTGTCCGGATGATAGGTCTCCGGCAGTAACAGCAGGCTCTGATCCATCCAGTTGACCAGCAACCTGATGACGAAAAAGGTTGCCACCAGCGGCAACCAGACCAACAGTCCGGCCACCAGGTAGCGGCGAAGAAAATTCATCTTAATATCTGAAAGTTACGAGGAGTGGCAACCACAACCACTGCTGCAGCTGGATGACTTACTGTCCGAGTTGCTGCTCTTGTCCTCTGATTTTTTCTTACCACCCTTAAAATCTGTCTCGTACCAACCACTACCTTTGAGGCGAAAACCCGCTGCGGTAAGTGCCTTCTTCAGAGACGCCTGCTTACATTCAGGACATTCCGTAAGCAGCGGGTCACTCATCTTCTGGAGTGCTTCTAGTTCATGTCCGCAGGATTCACAGCGGTATTCGTAGATCGGCATGTCGATTCCCCAATGATCAAATCTGCGTGGTGCTGCTCCGATGCGCACCACTAAAAACCAGGAATCCTAACACACTGGTAAACAATAAGGACCATCCCCGGTTTGTGATAGGCCGTTCGAATCGTCATTTCAGCCAGACGAAGACCACAAACAACAAAGTGCGGGGCTATTTAAGGAAGCTCTGAACGAATCCATCGATTGAGGGATAATGGTGCACATTCTAGGCCAATCATTATATAGACTCCATGAAGCAAACAACTTTCGC
>JAHXHT010000249.1 GCA_025656435.1 Candidatus Thiodiazotropha sp. (ex Gloverina cf. vestifex)
GACGGTCGGGGCATAACGGCTGTCGCGTTGGCGAGTCGATTTTGGGGACTCGGATGCCCCAAAATCTTTCACGAGGTAGCGACACGCTTGTTTTAGATCGGTGCCACTCAAGTCGACGCCTTCGAGGTTGCAGCCATTGCATTCACCTGTCGCATGCAGCTGTTTGAGATCAGATGCATCCTCGGCTGCAAGCGGGGATGCCGATAACAGCACTACTGCGGTCATCACGGCCAGTATGTTCCATTGAAAAGGTCTCAAGGTGACTTCCTCGGTCGCTTGCTCAAGGAGTTTGACAGATCAATCTGTCGTTACTTCCCGTCAAAGCCCATTCATAACCTTGTATCATTTAGGGTTTGAGTGAGTGAAACTGATCACCTGTGCCAAGATGGTCTTACCACATGGATCCTATGTCATAATCCTGGTCATGGATTGCATTGAGCCGTCGAGCCAACATCACGAGAACCAACGGTGCTAAATTTGGTGATGAATGGTGCGGCGGGCCGCACCCTACAGGAAACACGAGTTGGATAAAAATTGATGTGTCCCGAATCGTGTCATGCAATTGATAAGCTGACATAAATAGTATGCTGCGGCTTGCTTTGGTAGGGTGTGTCCCTGCCGCACCAAGACTCACTCAAATATAAGAGACTGAGATGAAGAAACTCAAAAATGAAGCGGAGCTGGTCAAAGGCGCCATTATAGCGGGCGTGAAATATGCTGAAAAAAGAGGTGCTGCCGAATTTGAGCCGACGGACTCCGCAAGCGAAAAGATTCTCTACATCTATCGACTGTTGGTACATGACAAAGTCATCCAGCCCTTGCCGGAAAACCAAGTCTCCCAATTATCCATGAAACATAAGCTTGCCATTTGGTACGCGAAACAACTACCGAAAGACCACCCGCTGTTATAGCGGGTAATATCGTTCTTTGGTAACACTCACATGAACTCATTGTTTGGTACAAAGATGAAAATTTTACTACGTAATCTATCCCGGGAAACGACAGAAGCGGAAATGTTGTCCCTGCTCAAAGAGTATGGAGATGTACAGTACTGCAAACTGGTGATGGATAAAGCCACAGGAAAGTCAAAAGGCTTTGGTTTTGCTGAAATATCCCGTGTGGGTGAGGCGAAGGCAGCGATAAAGGGACTGAACGGCAGGGATGTCGGTGGCAATAAAATACGTGTAAAAAAGGCAGAAAAGCACGAAGAGAGTTCCAGTAAAAAGGACTCAGAGGCTGTACCCAACCAAAGCGTATGGCAGGAGCGGATACCGAAATGATAGAGCCTCAACCCAATAATCCCCTGCATGGGGTGACGTTGGAGATGATCCTCAATCATTTGGTGGATCACTATGGCTGGGACGAATTGGGACAAATCATCAAGATAAAATGTTTCACACATCAACCCAGTATTAAATCCAGCCTGAAATTTCTGCGGAAAACGCCTTGGGCTAGAGAGAAGGTGGAAGCTTTGTATCTGCAGTACTTGAGCTCAATGGTTTGAAATGGTTATGAATCCTTGGGTTTTACTGGATAGCACACAAGTGCCCGGCAATGGTGGGGAGCTACGTCTCTATCAGCGCGATGATGACTTCTCGATCAAAATCCTGGGCCATGGTGAACTGATGAGTACCCGGGTTCACGGCTCTGAAGATGCTTTGGCGGAACGTACCTGTGCCAGGCTGGTGGACTGTGTCAAACCGCGACTGCTTATTGGTGGGTTGGGTATGGGATTTACTTTGGCTGCAGCGCTCCGGCAGGCAGGCGAAGAGGCGCAGGTGGTGGTGGCTGAATTGGTGCCGGCTGTGGTTGAGTGGAATAGGGGACCGCTTGGGGCCCATGCCGGTCATCCGCTGCAAGATCCCCGAGTGTTGGTGCGTGAGGTGGATGTCGCCCGCATCTTTAAGACCGAGCAGCAAGCCTTTGATGCGATCTTACTGGATGTGGACAATGGCCCTGAAGGCCTCACACGCAGAGAGAACGATTGGCTCTATAGCATGAATGGGTTGAATGCAGCTTACGCGGCATTGCGTCCTCAAGGCGTATTGGCAGTCTGGTCGGCCAGTCCGGATCGGGTATTTATGCAGCGTTTGCGGAAAGTGGGGTTCGAGGTCGATGAGGTACGTGTGCGTGCACGTGGCAAGAAGGGTGCGAGACATATCATCTGGTTTGCCAAGCGTATCGCATAGTCCATGGACATGGTCGATGATTGTCCACTATCGGACTATTTTTCACTAAGAAAAACGTCGGGGCTTTTTGTTCACGGCTGAAGATAGGGAGAAATGTCGACAGGTCTTCTGTCGGCCATCAGCTGTTGCAGCTTCTCTTCCGGTCGAGTGCTGACCATCTCGCCATTGTGGTAGAACGTCACCAGTTGCATAGATTCGTTGTTGAGCGCCATATCGGCCACATGATCCGGGCTGATGGTATAACGCCCCAACATCTTTTTGACCGGCCACTCACGGTTAACGTAGACGGTATAGACAAGCTCTGAGCAGACGATCCGGTCAGTGGTTTCCAGATCGAAATTGAAGTCATACTTCTTACCAATCTGCCGAAAGGCGCGGAGCAAAACCTCTCTGCGCTGTTCCGTGCTGAGATCTGCCGCCCGTATCACAGCCAGATCATCCACATTCAGAAACTGGGAGAGGGGGTTGATCGCCACGCCCGTCCTCAATGCCTCGATCACACCGTGTTTCTGCTGAATCTTCGATTGCCAGGGCTGGATCAACGGATGATCCCAGATCCCGAGGGCCTGCAATTCAGCTTCGCTACCGACCCAGATGGCCACATGGCCCCAGTGACCGGGAATCAGTTTGTCTGTGAGACGAAACGGCGTCTTCTCCAGCAGGATATCTCCTGCCGTCAAACGGGAGACCACCGCACTCTCCACCTGGGGTTTGCCGTATAGCTTACCCTTGCGAGTATCCACCAACCCGACCGTATTGCCGAACAGGCCGCTGAGCAGATTCACCCCTTCATTTCTGATGCCGTTTAACCTGTCCCCAGCCGAGGCTACGAGAAAATTTATTTTGTTATCGACATGCCTAAGGGGAGAACCATCGAAAGTTGCGCTGTACGAAGGACTTTGTTCTATCAGCTGATGCAGGTAGGCGAAATCCTCATTCTCTTCTATCGCCTGGTGATGATCGTTGATCTCACGCTGATAGAAACGGATGGCTCGTTGTACTCTCAGGTAGTTATCGAGCTTGTGATAGGCTTTGCCGACCGCCTCCAACTCATATCTCTCGACCTGATAACCACTGTCGCTGGCATTGATTGCGCGCCTGAGTTGGCCGTCATCCTGGAAAATGGATACAGCCAACAGATAATTGTCGTAGAGCACCAACGCGGCTGACAGGGAGATCATGACGCCTTGCAGACGTTCACTGGCAGTCATCAGCTGCTGTTTTTCCACGCTGTCATCGAGCCAGCACTCATATTGATAGGCAATATCATAGAGCGATTGTCTGAGATCCAGGTGAGCGCGAGTGCCGAGTTTCAGTTCCTCCAGTTGTCTTCCTGACATTGGGCGCCCGGCATCCAGGGAGTGCTTCACTTCGTCGGCTAATTCCAGCGAGGCCTGGCGACAAGCGTGTCGCTACCTCGTGAAAGATTTTGGGACATCCGAGTCCCCAAAATCGACTCGCCAACGCGACAGCCGTTATGCCCCGAC
>JAHXHT010000250.1 GCA_025656435.1 Candidatus Thiodiazotropha sp. (ex Gloverina cf. vestifex)
CAAATGACTCTACGGCGTTTCGGATGCGCTCTCTGTATGCCCTACATCGCTCCCTAACGGTCGCAATTACGGCCATACAACCGCGCCTACTCCTATCGGGGACTAATCGCCTCGGCTTTCAGCCTTCCATGGCGATCAGCGATCGAGAAGTCGATTGAGGAAGCCGAGCGCATGTTGCGTTTCAATTTGGATGATGCCGGTTGCCCTGAGAGTCTCTCGTTGGACAAACTCTATCGGGAGAGCCGGGTGGTCAAGCCGCCGGCCAATTGGGACAAAGAGATCCTGGAATCCTTTTCAATCTGGTTAAAGCAGGCCGAAAAACCACATAAGCAGGCTGAAGATAAAGGTGAGGGACCGAAAGGCGGTTTGGGCGAAAAGCTCTCTTCCTGGGTCGATCAGCTGAAGGCGCAAACCACCCAGTTGAAAGCCAAGCTCGGTGGCAAGCAAAAAAACAAACAGTTCTCCACTTCACAAAACTGACCAGCCCTCCAGTCCGCAGAATTAGGTTGTGCGAGCCCCGACAAGATAGCCGCAGTGCTTTCTGACGCTCTAAAGGTGGTGTAGAATCCCCGCTTTTTCCGGATCTGGACCCATCATGCAAGACATCAACCCGATCACCCACAAGATCGACGACTTGAAGGGACGCGCCGCTGCCCTCAGGGGGTACCTTTGACTATGAGGGCAAGCAGGAACGCCTGACAGAGGTTTTGCGGGAACTTGAGGACCCGGCGATCTGGAACAATCCGGAGCGAGCCCAGTCTCTGGGTCGTGAACGGGCTTCCCTCGAGGCAGTGGTGCTGACCCTTGAGTCACTCTCGACCGGCCTGGACGATGCGAAAGATCTTCTCGAAATGGCTGCGGAAGAGGGTGACGAGAGCGCCGTTGACCTGGTTGAAAAAGACCTTGCCGAATTCGAAAAGCAGGTGGGTGAGCTGGAATTTCGCCGTATGTTTGCCGGTGAGGCCGATCCTTGTAACGCCTTTGTGGATATTCAGGCCGGTTCCGGCGGCACAGAGGCCCAGGATTGGGCTGAGATGCTGTTACGCATGTACCTGCGCTGGGGCGAACACCGTGGTTTTAAGACTGAACTGATCGAGGTCTCCGCTGGTGAAGTGGCCGGTATCAAGAGCGCCACCATACGTTATGAGGGTGAGTACGCCTTTGGCTGGTTACGGACAGAGACGGGTGTGCATCGGCTGGTGCGCAAATCTCCATTTGATTCGGGAAACCGGCGGCATACCTCCTTTGCGGCGGTATTTGTCTCGCCAGAGATTGACGACTCCATTGAGGTGGAGATTAACCCAGCCGATCTGCGTATTGATGTCTATCGGGCCAGTGGCGCTGGCGGACAACATGTCAACCGGACGGAATCGGCGGTACGTATCACGCATAACCCGACCGGTGTTGTGGTGCAGTGTCAGAATGATCGCTCACAGCATAAGAACAAGGCGACAGCCATGAAACAGCTGAAGTCCAAGCTCTATGAATTGGAGATCCAGAAGCGTAGCGCTTTTCAACAAGAGGTAGAAGAGAGTAAATCGGATATTGGCTGGGGTAGTCAGATTCGCTCTTACGTACTCGATGCCTCACGCATCAAGGATCTTCGTACCGGCGTCGAGACTGGCAATACCCAGGCCGTACTCGACGGTGGCCTGGATATGTTCATCGAGGCGAGTCTCAAAAGCGGCCTCTGAATAATCCTCGTATTCAACGATTGGGAATTTTCTTCTTCGTTATTGATAGCGAATGAAATAAAACGCTCGGTCGTAGGTTGGTGCTGAGCGTAGCGAAGCCCAACAATCTGGGGCAAGATGTTGGGTTTCGTACCTCAGCCCAACCTACACGATAGAAAAATTTGGTTTTACAAACTTATGAACGATCAGACAGAAGAAAATAAACTCATCGCACTCCGCCGCGAGAAACTGCAGCAGCTTCGCGAAAACGGCAATGCCTTTCCCAACGACTTTCGTCGCAATACCATGGCGGGGGAGTTGCATGCAGAGTATGACGAGAAATCCAACGAGGAGCTGGAGGCTGCAAATCTGCGGGTGAGCCTGGCCGGACGCATGATGAGTCGTCGCGTGATGGGTAAGGCGAGCTTTGCTCATCTGCAGGATATGTCAGGTCGAATGCAGCTTTTTGTACAACGGGACAGCCTGGAAGAGGGTGTCTATAACACCGAGTTCAAGAAGTGGGATATCGGCGATATCGTCGGTGCAGAAGGGCTGCTGTTCAAAACCAAGACCGGTGAGCTGTCTCTCAATGTGGATAAGATCCGCTTACTGACCAAGGCACTCAGGCCGTTGCCGGAAAAGTTCCATGGGCTGTCTGATCAGGAACAGCGCTATCGTCAGCGTTATGTCGACCTGATCATGAACGAGACTGTCCGGGAGACCTTTCGGATGCGTACCCGCATCGTCCGTTTCATCCGGCAGTTTCTCGATGATAAAGACTTCATGGAGGTGGAGACCCCCATGATGCAGGTGATCCCCGGCGGCGCCACAGCACGCCCCTTCGTCACCCGGCACAATGCCCTCGATATGGAGATGTTCCTGCGTATTGCACCGGAGCTCTATCTCAAGCGACTGGTGGTAGGTGGCTTCGAACGGGTCTATGAGATCAACCGGAATTTTCGTAACGAAGGTTTATCCACCCGGCACAATCCCGAGTTCACCATGCTGGAGTTCTATGAGGCCTATACCGATTACAATGGGTTGATGGACCTGACCGAAGAGATGCTGAGAAACCTCTGTCAGCACGTGCTCGGCACAACTCAGATCAGCTATCAGGGGGAGAGCTATGATTTTGCCAGTCCCTTCCAGCGTATGACGGTGAAGGAATCGATTCTCCACTTTAATCCCGATATTCAGGCCCCTGAACTGGATGACCCGGTACAGGCCAGAGCGATTGCCGAGCGTCTGGAGATCCCGTTGAAGGAGAGCTACGGCCTCGGCAAGGTGTTGATCGAGATCTTCGAAAAGACCGTCGAGCATCGTCTGATGAACCCGACCTTTATCACCGCTTATCCGACTGAAGTTTCACCATTGGCAAGGCGCAATGATGCCGACCTCTTTGTTACCGACCGTTTCGAGTTTTTTGTCGGTGGCCGTGAGATCGCCAATGGTTTTTCAGAGCTCAATGATGCCGAGGATCAGGCAGAGCGCTTTCGCAAACAGGTGGAAGAGAAAGAGGCAGGTGATGACGAGGCCATGCACTACGACGAAGACTATGTGCGAGCACTCGAGCACGGTATGCCGCCGACAGCGGGTGAGGGCATAGGTATCGACAGGCTGGTGATGTTGTTGACCGATTCACCGTCGATCCGTGATGTGTTGCTGTTTCCGCATATGCGGCCAGAGGCCTGAGCTTCTGAGTTAGCTAACGCAAAAGAATTGTTTCCGTAGGTTGGGCCGACGCAGGAGGCCCAACGATTAGGCTGGAAATCGTAATCTACGTATGGATTCTGGGAGGGACATGTTGGGCCTCCTGCGTCGGCCCAACCTACATCGACTGATATGTTGTCAAAAACCACGACAGGGAGTGTGTTCTGAGAATTCGTGAGGGGAATTTTGCAATAGTTTCATCCGCTGATCGCCATGGAAGGCTGAAAGCCGAGGCGATTAGTCCCCGATAGGCGTAGGCGCGGTTGTATGGCCGTAATTGTGACTGT
>JAHXHT010000251.1 GCA_025656435.1 Candidatus Thiodiazotropha sp. (ex Gloverina cf. vestifex)
CGGTCGCAATTACGGCCATACAACCGCGCCTACGCCTATCGGGGACTAATCGCCTCGGCTTTCAGCCTTCCATGGCGATCAGCGGATGAAAATCGGCAGTAGCGGCGAAGCCGTACGCCGTACAAACTGCAGGAAGCCACTTTTCCAATGCACGTCACGTACCCCATTAGGACGCAGACGGGAAACCTCTCCGGCCGGAAAGACGATTACCAGTTCTTCCCGTTCCAACGCGGCATAAACCCGCTTGATCCCCTTCCGGCTCGAACCGCCGCCCAGATTGTCAACCGGCAGTAATAGATCACCCAGGGGCTCCAAGGCTGAGAGCAGGTCATTAGCCACAACCCGAATATCGGATCGTACCCGGCTGATCATCTGAATCAGGCTCAGGGCATCCAGTGCGCCCAGCGGGTGGTTGGCTACGGTCACCCACCCGGCCGGTCGGTGGAATGTTCTCCAGATCCCGGTTGGAGACCAGGTAATCGAGATCGAAGTACTCCAACACCTTCTCGATGAAATCGAGACCGCGAACCCCATGATTCTCTTCAAGAAATCGATTGACTTCCCGTTCATGGAACAGCATCCGCAGCAACGTCAGCATCGGCTTGGTCAGAATCCTGGGCTGACTACCGAAAAAACTTGGGAATCGTTGAGTCAGAACCTGTTCGAGATTTAGCACCGTATGGGCTCCAGGGGAAACATCGGCAGGAGCTTAACGGGTACTTATGACAGTAGATTTGCGCCAGTATGAACAATAGGTTGCCACTGGATGACCGCACGATGACAGACCTGGACCGCAATCGCGTGGCAAGGCCACACTCTACAATTCGGTGTCACTCTTTATGTAAGGTGAGGCCCTGCTGCACCACTGCTCCGATTCGAATACAGGCCTGATTCCTGTTATGGCCTTGCGCGTTCATTTGCCGACTTGTTATGCGATAATCCCCGGTTTTCCGGGGGACAAATCCCCCAGACTCGCAGCCAAGTCGGACAGAAGATGAACCAGACACCACGCAAAATCCTCGTTACCAGTGCCCTGCCCTATGCCAATGGACCCATCCATATCGGACATCTGGTGGAGTACATCCAAACTGACATCTGGACACGTTTTCAGAAGATGCGAGGCCACGAGTGTCACTACGTCTGTGCCGACGACGCCCACGGCACACCGATCATGCTGCGTGCCCGTCAGGAGGACATCGAAGCCGAGACCCTCATCGCCCGCGTAGCCGAAGAGCATCAGGCCGATTTCGCCGCCTTCCGGGTCGGTTTCGACAACTATCACTCCACCCATTCACCGGAAAACCAGGTTTGCGCCAATACCATCTATGAGCGCAATCGGGACAGTGGCCACATTGCCAAACGCACCATCACCCAAGCCTACGATCCGGTGGAGCAGATGTTTCTGCCCGATCGCTTCATCAAAGGCACCTGCCCCAAATGCGGTGCCGAAGACCAATATGGCGATAACTGTGAAGCCTGTGGCGCCAGCTACTCCCCTGCCGATCTAAAAAATCCAGTCTCCGCCGTCTCGGGCGCCGTGCCGGAACAGCGCGAGTCTGACCACTACTTCTTCAAACTGGCCGATTTCGAAGAGATGCTGAAAAGCTGGACCCGCGGCGGTCACATCCAGAACGAGGTGGCCAACAAGCTTGACGAGTGGTTCGAGTCTGGCCTGCAAGAGTGGGACATCTCCCGCGATGCCCCCTACTTCGGCTTCGAAATCCCCGACCATCCGGGCAAGTACTTCTACGTTTGGCTCGATGCCCCGATCGGCTACATGGCCAGTTTCCGCAATCTCTGCGACAAGACCGAAGGCTTGGATTTCGATGACTTCTGGGCAGCGGATTCTTCTACCGAGCTCTACCATTTCATCGGCAAGGACATCATCTATTTTCACACACTGTTCTGGCCGGCCATGCTGCACGGTGCTGGCTTCCGTACACCCAGCGCAGTCTACGCCCACGGCTTTCTCACCGTGGACGGCGCCAAGATGTCCAAGTCCCGTGGCACTTTCATCAAGGCACGGACCTATCTGGATCATCTCAACCCGGAATACCTGCGCTACTATTTCGCGGCCAAACTGGGTTCAGGCGTAGACGATATCGATCTCAACCTGGAAGACTTCACGGCACGAGTAAACAGCGATCTGGTTGGCAAGGTGGTCAACATCGCCAGCCGTTGTGCCGGTTTTATCAGCAAGCGCTTTGACGGGAAGCTCTCGGAGCAAGTTTCTGAACAGGCATTGCTTGATGAGTTTATACAGGTCGGAGAGGCCATCGCTGAACACTACGAGAAACGTGAGTTCAGTCGTGCAGTACGGGAGATAATGGCCCTAGCTGATCGCGCCAACCAGTACATTGACGAGAAAAAACCCTGGATAGTGGCCAAAGAAGACGGCAAGGATACGGAGCTACAGGCAATCTGCAGTGATGGCCTCAACCTCTTCCGTCTGCTGATCGGTTACCTGAGACCGATCCTCCCCGGTACCGCCGAAGCAGCCGAAAGCTTCTTACAGATCGAACCGCTGGCGTGGGAGGAGTTGGCCACTCCGCTGACCAGCCACACCATCGGCAAGTTCAAACCGCTGATGACCCGTGTCGATCCCAAGCAGATAGAAGCGATGCTGGAACATTCCAAAGAAGACCTGGCTGCACAGGTGCCTGCCGCTATGGTAAAACCGTCTGCAGATCCACCGTTGTCCAAGGATCCGATTGCCGAGACCATCCAGTTTGACGACTTCGCCAAGCTTGATCTGCGTATTGCTCGCATAGATAAGGCAGAGCACGTGGATGGTGCCGACAAGCTGCTGCAGCTGACCCTTGATCTGGGCGGTGAGAAACGCAACGTCTTCGCCGGCATCAAATCGGCCTACGCGCCTGGAGACCTGGAAGGGAAACTCACGGTGATGGTCGCCAACCTTGCACCGCGCAAGATGCGCTTCGGCGTCTCCGAAGGGATGGTGCTGGCGGCTGGGCCAGGTGGTAAGGATTTCTTCATTCTCAATCCGGATGAGGGAGCGCAGCCAGGGATGCGGGTGAAGTAGAGGTTAATTCAAGCTCTCTGCATCTAGGCGTGTATGTGTATCTATGCATGCACACCAGCTCAATACCAGGTATCAGGATCGCGGAGACCATGTTGTTTTCCGGTCCCTCAAGCCAGCCTCTACCGCAAAGAAAAAGCCAGGGCTTGGGGAGCAATGAAACCTCGAGTTCCGATATCAACGACTCAGTACTTCGCTAACGCCATTGCTGACTCGTTGTCGACGAAGAGGTGCTGCATGCCTGAACCGAATCCCTCCGCTATCCACTCACCCCATTGAGCTCTGGATGCTTGATGAATAAGGGATGCCATACCACTGATTTGATGTCACAGATGTTGATCTATCGCAAAAAGTATCTGCAGCCGGTCGATCAATAGGCTTTTATTTCCTGATAACTAAGTATTCTGATACACAAAAGCCTTGTCACCCGATTGACATATTTGTGACTAAATTCCCATATTTTAATACTGGCAATCCCTAATAAAGTAGGGTCTTAGGAAGTTAAGCATCTATTAACAGGTGCTAAGCTTCAGAAATGATTAGTAAAAATAGGTATTACAAGCGTTCCCGAATCAC
>JAHXHT010000252.1 GCA_025656435.1 Candidatus Thiodiazotropha sp. (ex Gloverina cf. vestifex)
GTCGGGGCATAACGGCTGTCGCGTTGGCGAGTCGATTTTGGGGACTCGGATGTCCCAAAATCTTTCACGAGGTAGCGACACGCTTGTTTCCGACTGCCCCTTCGGTTTCCTGGCACCAGCAATGATTTTCCCACTTGGGGATTTACGGTCTTCTATGTATTGAGTGAGATAAAGTTCTACGAGATCTTCGACCGAGAAAGACTTTTGAGCTAATTCTATTTGCTCCTGCTCTGACTCCAGAACCTGCTCTTTCTCCTGTTGCCTCTGTTCTTTAGCTTCAGTTGCTGGACAACGCCCCTGGCGACGAATTTGCTTAAGCTCCTGAAGTTTTACCCTCGCCTCTGCGAGAGAGGTTTCAGGGAAACTGCCGATTTTGACCTGAATGAGCTTATCAGTTACCGGACTTTTATAACGGTAAAAGAATGTTTTTACCCCGGTAGTACCGCATTTCACCCTCAACCCGTTATTTTCGCCGGTATCAGCCTTAATTTTATCGCCAGGTTTCATCGCTTCTACTGTCCTGGAAGATAGAGGTTTGGTACTCTGTACTGTTGCCATTGGCGTCCTCTTAAATGGGTCCCGTTTCGCTTAGCTTCGCTACAAAAGTGTAACTTTTTGTTATTACCAAAATGTAGCGCATAAAAAGTTACACTACAAGTTACACTTTTTAGCGAGATTGGGTGATATTAAGTGAGGTTCACTGAGAATCAATGAGACAGCCAAAATAACTATAATTACTTTAAATACAATGTATTAAGAAATGCAAAAGCATGACTTTGAAAGAAAAAACAAAACAACACACACCAATGATGCAGCAATATCTGCGCATCAAGGAAGACTATGCGCATATGCTGGTCTTCTACCGCATGGGGGATTTCTACGAGTTATTCTTCAGTGATGCAGAGAAGGCGGCACGACTGCTGGATATCACACTCACCAAGCGCGGCCAGTCGGCGGGCAAGCCGATTCCTATGGCGGGTGTCCCTTACCATGCAGCGGAGGGTTATCTGGCCCGGCTGGTCAGGTTGGGCGAGTCAGTGGCCATCTGCGAGCAGATCGGCGACCCGGCCACCAGCAAGGGGCCGGTTGAACGTAAGGTGGTGCGCATTGTCACCCCAGGCACACTGACCGACGAGGCGCTGCTGGATGAGCGGCGGGAAAATCTGCTGGTGGCCGTCAACGAAACCCCTGACAGTTTTGGCCTGGCGGCCCTCGACATGGCCAGTGGTCGTTTGACCATTCAACAGCCTACCGATCAAGCATCCCTACGTGGTGAATTGGAACGATTATCCCCGGCTGAGTTGCTGCTGGATGAGGACTCGAATCTGCCGGAGCTGTTCTCCCTGCGTGCCGGCATTGCCCGCCGACCCGCCTGGCATTTCGACCAGGAGAGCGCCGAGAGACTGCTGACAAAGCAATTCGGTACTCGCGATCTGGGCGGTTTCGGCTGCCAGGATCAACCTCTGGCCATCGGTGCCGCCGGCTGCCTGTTGCAGTATGTGGAGGAGACCCAGTTTGCCGCCCTACCCCATATTCGCGGACTGCGGGTGGAACGACGGGATGAAAGCATCATCATCGATGCGGCCACCCGGCGTAATCTGGAGTTGGTCCACTCCCTCTCCGATCAGCCCCAACACACCCTGGCGGGCATCATGGACAACACCTCCACCGCCATGGGCAGCCGCATGCTACGCCGCTGGATCAGCCAACCCCTGCGTGAGCGCGAACCCGTGGCCGAGCGCCATGCCGCCATCGAGGAGCTGTTGCAGAACCACGGCTATCTCAGCCTGCAGGATATTCTCCAGGGAATCGGCGATATCGAGCGTATACTTGCCCGAATCGCCTTGAAGAGTGCACGACCGCGTGATCTCGCCACCCTGCGTGATGCCCTCGGCTACCTACCGTCACTGCAGCCCCTTTTGACACAGATCGACAGCCTCCTGGTGCAATCTCTCGCGCTGGAAATCGGCGAACACCCCAAGCCTCATGGACTGCTCGTGCAGGCCATTATTCCCCAGCCACCCATGCTGATCCGGGATGGCGGTGTGATCGCCGAAGGTTACGATGCTGAGCTGGACGAGCTTCGCGGATTGTCGCAGAACGCCGACCAGTTTCTCATCGATCTGGAGAGCCGCGAGCGGGAGCGTACCGGCATAGCCAATCTGAAAGTCAGCTACAATCGGGTCCACGGCTACTACATCGAGATCAGCCGCAGCCAGTCTGATAAAGCGCCGGATGACTATATCCGGCGTCAGACCCTGAAGGGAGCGGAGCGCTTCATCACACCGGAGCTGAAGAAGTTTGAGGATCAGGTACTGAGTGCCAGGGAGCGGGCACTGGCTCGAGAGAAACGGCTCTATGAAGCGTTACTGGATCGCCTCTGCAACTCACTCCCGACCTTGCAGCAGTGTGCCAATGGGCTGGCAGCACTGGATGTACTCTGCAATCTGGCGGAGCGCGCCCTCAACCTCAACCTGGTACGCCCGGAACTGGTCGAAGAGGCGGGTCTACAGATCACCGACGGCCGCCATCCGGTGGTGGAACAGGTCAGTCGTGAACCCTTTGTCGCCAACAGCGTCACCTTCGACGATCAACAACGCATGCTGATCATCACCGGCCCCAACATGGGCGGCAAATCAACCTTCATGCGCCAGATTGCCATCATCACCCTGCTCGCTTATGCAGGCAGTTTCGCTCCCGCTGCGGCTGTACGATTGGGACCTATCGACAGAATCTTCTCCCGTATCGGTGCTTCGGATGATCTCGCGGGGGGACGCTCCACTTTCATGGTGGAGATGGAAGAGACTGCCAACATTCTGCACAACGCCACCGAGCAGAGTCTGGTACTGATGGACGAGATCGGCCGTGGGACATCTACCTTCGACGGGCTTTCGCTTGCCTGGTCATGCGCCGTGGAATTGGCCACCAACATCCGCGCTTTTACTCTGTTTGCCACCCACTACTTTGAACTCACCACCCTGCCGGAGGAGTATGCGGGCATTGAAAACCTGCATCTGGATGCAGTGGAGCACGGTGACTCCATCGTTTTTCTCCATGCGGTGAGAACGGGACCGGCCAATCAGAGCTACGGCCTACAGGTGGCGACGCTGGCCGGTGTACCGAAACCGGTAATCACCCGGGCCAAACAGCGTCTGCGGGAGTTGGAACTGAGTGCCCAACAACATGCGGATCAGCAACAGACCCAGATGCCCCTGTTCGATCTCAAACCCTGCGAGCCTGAACTTTCCGCCGTCGAGTCTCTATTGCAAGAGATTGAACCCGACGAGCTAACCCCCCGTGAAGCACTGGATCAACTCTATAAGTTGAAACAGCAGCTAAAGACGTCTGAATAAATCATTCACAAATCTATTGATACACCAAAGATCAAGGAGACCGCTATGAGCGACCACGTTTACAAAAAGATCCAGCTGGTAGGTTCGTCTAACACCAGTACCGACGACGCCATCCGCAATGCTATCGCCCGTGCGGGAGAGACCATCGAGAACATGAATTGGCAAGCGTGTCGCTACCTCGTGAAAGATTTTGGGACATCCGAGTCCCCAAAATCGACTCGCCAACGCGACAGCCGTTATGCCCCGACCG
>JAHXHT010000253.1 GCA_025656435.1 Candidatus Thiodiazotropha sp. (ex Gloverina cf. vestifex)
CGGTCGGGGCATAACGGCTGTCGCGTTGGCGAGTCGATTTTGGGGACTCGGATGTCCCAAAATCTTTCACGAGGTAGCGACACGCTTGGGCCGAATGTAAGGATGCAGTTGTGACCGTTGTTCCATGTCGATTCTTGGTTAGCAAACCGGGACGGGTCCATGTAAGTTACTTATATTGCTCGCGCGAATAATGTGTTATGCCGCAAGCACAAATAACGACTTATGCTGCAAAATGTTCTCATTTCTTTTCGCAAGCAGGTATTGCCTTGTGTTTCAGTAGAATTCATGAATTGGCGATCCATGTTTTTGATTTAATGAGAATTAATTCCTCTTTTATTCTAAAGATGCCATATCGACTCGTGGTTGTCTGTAGTCTTTTTCCTACATAAACCACCGTTGTCTATCTACGTCCTATAAAAAAGCCGATTATATCGGTAATGATTCTCATCACACGTTCAGTACCAAAAATTGCATCGTAGTTGACTAAAATTCAGTCAATGGCGACCGAAGGGTATCACCAGTTTCATTCTGAGCTTCATACGGTCATAATAGTTGAGCGAAGTCCGATAAAGGCTCCGTCAGACGATTATTTGTTCTGGCAGGTCAATTCGGAAAGCCGGGCAGTTCATTATTTGAGGGTTGAGTTCAATATTTTGGGTGTCTGGCCGGGTTATTTACCCAGGTGGGTTCGTCAATTTTACGCATGCAGGGGAATTCAGGTGCGGCCCTACGGTAAGTGGGGCAGAGAACTAGTTGCTAAGTCCGGGTTGGGGAGGTGTAGCTTCTAATAATTGGGGGTTGGTCCTTACTACCCGCTGATGCGTTTGTATTTGATGCGGTGTGGTTGATCCGCTTTGGCACCCAGGCGGCGTTTGCGGTCGGCTTCGTAGTCTGCATAGTTGCCTTCGAACCAGACCACGCCGGAGTCGCCTTCGAATGCGAGTATGTGGGTGGCGATACGGTCGAGAAACCAGCGGTCATGGCTGATGATCACGGCACAGCCTGGGAAGGTCAGTAGCGCTTCTTCCAGTGCGCGCAGGGTCTCCACATCAAGATCGTTGGTGGGCTCGTCGAGCAGCAGCAGGTTGCCACCCCGTTTCAAGAGTTTCGCCAGATGGACCCGATTGCGCTCTCCGCCGGAGAGGTTGCCGATGCGCTTCTGCTGATCGGAGCCTTTGAAGTTGAAGTGGCTGACATAGGCGCGGGACTGCATTTGAAAGCGATCGACGGTGATGATGTCCTGACTGTCTGAGATCTCTTCCCAGACGGTTTTTTTGTCATCCAGCGCGTCACGGCTCTGATCCACGTGGGCGATCTCGACGGTATCGCCGATACGCATTTCACCACCGTCAGGCTTCTCCTGTCCGGTGATGATGCGGAAGAGGGTGGTCTTGCCTGCGCCGTTGGGACCGATGATGCCGACGATGCCACCCTTGGGCAGGTTGAAGGTGATGTCGTCATATAACACCCGGTCTCCAAACGCCTTCTTCAGACTCTCTGCCTCTATGACCAGGTCGCCCAGTCTCGGACCCGGTGGAATATACAGCTCGTTGGTCTCATTACGTTTTTGAAACTCTTGGGACTGCAACTCATCAAAGCGCTGCAGGCGGGCCTTGCTCTTGGCATGACGACCTTTGGGGTTGGAACGAACCCATTCCAATTCCGCCTTCATGCTCTTGATATGGGCAGCCTCTTCGCGGGCCTCCTGCTCCAGTCGGGCCTCTTTCTGTTCCAGCCAGGAGGAGTAGTTGCCTTCCCACGGGATACCGTAGCCCCGGTCCAGTTCCAGGATCCAACCGGCAACGTTGTCGAGGAAGTAGCGATCATGGGTGACGGCCACTACGGTGCCGCTGTATTCGTGAAGGAAGCGCTCCAGCCAGGCGACGGACTCTGCATCCAGGTGGTTGGTGGGCTCGTCTAGCAACAGCATATCGGGCTTTTCCAGCAACAATCGACAGAGGGCGACACGGCGCCTCTCACCACCGGAGAGCGTCTTTACATCAGCGTCCCAAGGCGGCAGACGCAGGGCATCGGCAGCGATCTCAAGCTGGCGCTCTAGATTGTGCCCGTCGCTGGCCTGAATGATGTCCTCAAGCTTTGCCTGCTCTTTGGCCAGGGCATCGAAATCAGCCTCCGGTTCCGCGTAGGCGGCGTATACCTCATCCAGACGGACCAAAGCCTGCTTCACATCCGCCAGTGCCGCCTCTACATTGCCGCGTACATCTGTGGTCTCATCCAGTTGAGGCTCCTGGGACAGGTAACCGATACGGATACCTGTCTGGGGCCGGGCTTCACCCTCGATGTCGGTATCGATGCCCGCCATGATGCGCAACAGGGTCGATTTACCCGCACCGTTGAGGCCCAGCACACCGATTTTGGCGCCGGGAAAGAAGGAGAGGGAGATATCGCGCAGGATGACTTTCTTCGGGGGAACAATCTTGCCCACCTGGTTCATGGTGTAGATGTACTGAGCCATTGTGTTTCTGTCGGTTTGAGGTTAGGCCTGAGTGCATCGGGTTCGAGGCACCGGTTTCAAGGCGGCGTATGATAACACGGAGAGGAAAAACACTGATAAAAACGTGATTCCAGATCACTGCTGTCCCACTAACACCCTCTCCCTCAGGGAGAGGGTTGGGGTGAGGGGATTAGAAAGATAGTGCCTTAATTATTTTAACATCCCCTCATCCTGTCCATTCATGGCCCACATCCCTGTGGGCCACCCTTCGGGCGTCTTCGACGTGCAAATCGGCTTCCTGCCGATTTGTCTCCCTGGGGGAGAAGGGACGCTCAGTTTCGTGTTTCATGCCTGGCATGACCCTCATCATTCCGAAATTACTTTTACAGCAACTGGCTAAACAGGCCCTGAATTCTCAGATTTGATGATGGTCTTGGGTGGTTGGATTCGGTGTGGATTGTGTGGCAGTTGTTTCGCCAGTTTTAGACGCCGGGTTGGTCGCTTTAATCAACATGATCAGCTCCTCCTCCGGTAGCGGCCGGCTGTAGTAGAAGCCTTGCGCAAGGCGACAACCCGCAGCCAACAGATGATCGATCTGTGGTTGTTGCTCGACACCCTCGGCGATCAGGTCGAGATTCAATCCCTTGGCCATGGCGATTATCGCGTTGATGATCGAGTTGTCACCAGTCGATTTGATGCCCTGTACGAATGAACGGTCCATCTTCAATGTATTGATGGGTAGTGTCTGTAGATAACCCAGTGAGGAGTAGCCGGTGCCGAAATCGTCGATGGCGATACGCACGCCTTTGTTGGCGAGTTGGGAGAGGGTGTGGATCGCCTTGTCCATGTCCTGCATGATGGCGTGCTCGGTGATTTCCAGTTCGAGGATATTTCTCGGCAGGTTCAGACGTTTGATGATCTTAAGTGTCTTGGCGACAAACTGTTCCACCGCTGATCGCCATGGAAGGCTGAAAGCCGAGGCGATTAGTCCCCGATAGGCGTAGGCGCGGTTGTATGGCCGTAATTGTGACTGTTAGGGAGCGATGTAGGGCATACAGAGAGCGCATCCGAAACGCCGTAGAGTCATTTGCGGGAGTCATGATGTAGTAGTGCACAAGCAGCT
>JAHXHT010000254.1 GCA_025656435.1 Candidatus Thiodiazotropha sp. (ex Gloverina cf. vestifex)
GACGGTCGGGGCATAACGGCTGTCGCGTTGGCGAGTCGATTTTGGGGACTCGGATGTCCCAAAATCTATCACGAGGTAGCGACACGCTTGAAATTCTTAGCAAGGACAAAAATATCCTAATGGAAGAAGCAGGATGTGAAATTACACATAAAAATCTTTCGCTGAAAGACGGCCTTTTTGGCGGCTTCGTTTTCCGAGCAGTGTGTCTGATTCGGTCATACGCCAGCACGATTGATGGTGAAATAGCGGGTAACAGATCAAGATCTTTTAAAAGATTCGGGTGCAATATCTGCCCTTCCGATACCGATTCGTGATAAAAAGGGGCCGTCACATGTTCAACAGGGAACACTAGATTCCCGTTCAGTTCGGGGTGAATCATGCAACTGCTGTTTAGCGAACTGCCCGGCCGGCACGAACGCCATCTGCTGCGAAAACACAACAATCCACTCTTTCCCGAGGATCAGCGTAGCCTCACTCAGGGAGAATTGACGGAAGCGCAACGGCTCGATCATGAGGAGCTCGAGGCCTACATTGGTGACCTACGCAAACTGGCGGGTGAAGCCGTGGCCCTGGGCCCACACGAGCAGAGTGATGTCATTCTTGAACTGAAGGAGCGCCTCGACAAGGCTTATGAAAGCGCCAGCCGATTAGCAGATGACCAGAGTCCCAACAAGGAGGCCATCCAAAAATTGGTTGCCGTCATTATGCGGGCTGTCTGGCAGGGTGCTGGCAACGATACTTTGGCCCAGCAGGAGCTGGAGCAGGAAGAGGAGGCCCGCAAGGCCCATTTTGAATTGCTGGAATCATCCTTGGTAGCAGACCTTCTCGATCCAGATTCACTGATTAAGCATAGTGAGTTAATACCAGTACTTCTAAGCGCTGAACCCGAGGCCTTTGAAATCGCAGTCACTCTCTTTGACCCCTCTCAGCTCAGAGCTATTTGCGAGGAGGGGGAAGCCTACCTAAATGATTTGAATAGAGATGATTCACTGACCAACGCTTGGCAGCGTCTGTCTCAGCTGAAGTCATTACTTGAGGCTGTGGTGCCTGCCTAAAGTTGCCTTCAGAGCTTTCAATATCAGTTTTTTATTATGAGTCGAGATGCTTTCAAGCTTCAAATTAAACAAGACATGGGAATCCACTTCACTGGATGCTCGTGCTGGTTACCTGAAAACTTCTGCCAGTCCATAAATTGGGCTTTGAATTAACCTGTTTATAGAGCAGATTAATCTTCTTAAAAATCAGTAAATGTACTGATCATCCATGTAACAGTGAATGTGGTATGAGTGCGAACATCGCCTAAAAAGCACCATTGAGTCATGATTGTGAGTCTTTGAATCCAACATTCGATCACAAGATTATCCATAACGGATTTTTATCTCCCATCCTCTTCTATGGATGGCATCGATACTCTGCATCATCCATACCTGAACAGCGAAAAAATCAATAGATAAACGATTGAAGTTGTGACTCTGTGCGCCGATGTGTCGAAAGAGACCCCAATGATTATCAGGTTAATGGTCATTGGCCTGAAGCAACTGGGGATCAGATTACCATTGGAGGCAGAGCGATGAGAGTTCAGATTGATCGTATCCTGAGTTGTCTTCTCGGATGTTCATTTTTGATTCTGACAGGTTGCGGAGGTGGCGGTGGAGGTGATGCCGGTACGGTGTCCGCTGGTAGTGTCGCAGGCTTGGTGATGCCTGCCAAAATGAACATGGTGAGTGCAGATTCGGTTGCTGAGCGAAACTATGCAGGTCGGGGCTATTTATTGAATGATATGGTGCTGAGTTCGGACTATGCTGCCCGCATGGTTGACAGTTCCGTGGTGGACGCATTCCCTGTTGATGCCGACTACTACCTTGATGCAGCTGAAGCAGAAACCTGGGTATGGGATCCATCCATGGAATCACTCAGTATCGTCAATGAAATTCTTTGCTACGTACAGCAGACAGCAGCCAGCGATATGGTCAATGATGGCGCCTATATCGCGCTGGTGAATGAAGACAAGTGTGAAGCGGGTAAGAATCAGTCGAGTGCCTCCTCCGGTGGTGCGCAATCAACGGCATCAAGCTCACAAAGTATCGAATACAGTAAATGGACCGTACTCTCGACACGCCTCAGTGAGAATACACCCCAGGTTGTTAAAATATGGGTGCCGGGGGATTCGGATTCCAGTGATCCGATGGATGCTCAACGAATTTTGGTCACTACGACTATCGATGAGGGTGTTGGCGTGGGTAAGCCATTTGGTTCCTTTATCATGAACTTTTCCGGTGAGGCTCCAGTTGGACCGGGCGGTAGTTATGTGGAAGTGATGCAGGGGACTCTACAGACCGTCGATAACCTTCAGGGGAAACCGGAATTCACCTTCTTTAACTCTGCTGGCGGCTTGGGGATGCCCTTTGCACGCACAGAAAAATCTCATGTGGTGATGGACGATGCCAGTGGAACCACTGGGCAGGCCAAGACCTACTCGTACGAGTCATTCGACGATATGGGCGTTACCAGGGAGATGGAAAATAGCTTCTCAGTCGCCTATGACAGCAATCATTTTCTGCGAGGAAAAGACAGTGATGGAGACAGTTCGTTAGATACCCAAGTCTGTACCTCCCGTAGTGACTTCTCTACCCAGACTTGGCGCTACAACCTTTACCACACTGTGGAGGGTAGTTTTAATCAGCAGTCTGTCACAGCTGGTCAGCGAGTTAACCTCAACTCCGGCTTTCCGTTTGTCTATGAGGACAGCAACGGCAGCCACTTCGGACATATTGGATATTGGGGTATCTGGACGGAAGAGGACCTGACATTAACCGACCTGGCCGATCAGACGATTACCCGGGAGAGCTATGGAGATACCTCACCAGAACAGTACACGGTCAAGGTTTCAGGTGGAAAGTTGTGGCGGCGGTCCAAAGTCGCCTCTACCTATGCGGAAGTCGCCGGTGTGGATCTCAACTGGTGGGGCGACCCGTCGGATCCCGATTGCACCGGATCCTGTAGCCAGTCGGATTATAGGGCAACGGTGGTCGACAGTGGTGGTAGTTACAGCCTGATGGTGACCCACAGCCTGATCTGAAACAACAATGGCGGCCCTACGTTGAACGATATTGCCGATGTGGATATCACCCCGGTGAACGACTGGGATCAACGCTGGCTCTGGGGTGATAGCCTGGGTGGTAGCGTGGTGTTCAAACCGGCCACCGCGGCTGATCCAGTGGTTATGTTCAAAGAAGAGGTGGTTTCGCCGGATGAGAGCAACCTGCCGGGTCAACTCTACTGTTACGAGCGTTGTCTCAAAGGTGGTCTGACCAGTGGTAGTGTGAGCCAGGAGTCTGATCTGTTCCACATTCTCTGGAATGGCGACGGTGTTACACAAGAGCATGTCTACACACTCGCCGTTGTGAACGGCCAGTTTGCTCTCACCGATGAGAGCAGTAATCTGGTGGTAGTCGATTTCCCCATTCCACCTAGGGAAGCTCTGAACGAATCCATCGATTGAGGGATAATGGTGCACATTCTAGGCCAATCATTATATAGACCCCATGAAGCAAACAAC
>JAHXHT010000255.1 GCA_025656435.1 Candidatus Thiodiazotropha sp. (ex Gloverina cf. vestifex)
TCCCTAACGGTCGCAATTACGGCCATACAATCGCGCCTACGCCTATCGGGGACTAATCGCCTCGGCTTTCAGCCTTCCATGGCGATCAGCGGGGGATTAGAAAAGCCAACGCCTTGTTTATTACAGCCCCCTCATCCTGTCCTTCTCCCTGAGGGAGAAGGGACGCTTAGTTTCGGCTTTCATGTCTGACATGACCCTCATCAATATATAAGTCTTCTGCTGCGATCGTTTGTGACGATGCTGAATAGATTAACGGGACAGCAATGAACCTACATGATGATTATTTAAACCGTCAGGGTTTCAGGAGATAGACCTGTTCCACCATCCGGCTCACACCTTTATCGCCATAGCGATCGGTATCGTCCAGTAGGTTAAGTGTATGTTGCAGCTTGACAGAAAATTCCGGTTCGAAGAGTTCCCTCACTTCCGGCTCCGCTACACTGAAGGGTGGTCCCTGCATCTCATCCTGAGGATAGTCCATTGCCACCAGCAGGATTTTGGCCTGCCCAGGTAGGTGCTCTTTGAGTAGCGACACATAGTGTTGACGCTGTTGAGGGTTGAGTGCAATCAGAGAGGCACGGTCGTAAACAGCATCGATAGTACTATTATCCAACAGGGCCAAATCGAAGATATCACCGCAGAAAATCTCAAAGGGGCCGTCACACCAGCGATCGAATCCATCAACTGATTCAACCTCAGGGTTCAGGTTGAGCTCCTTGAAAAAACTCTCCACTGCCAGTGGACTTAACTCGACGCCACGAATACGGTAGCCCTGTTCGGCCAACCAGACCATGTCCCGGCTCTTACCACATAGGGGAGCCAGTACCAACGAACCCTGCGGCAGATGAAGTGTGTGCCAAAAGTTGAGTAGATGCGGATTGAATTCCACATGATGCCAACCGATGTTTTGCTCCTGCCACCGCTGCATCCAGTTGATGTTGGGTTCCCGTAAGTTATCCGTTTCAGCCATCTCCCATGCTCCTAGATTTTGCGTTGAAGCGATCAGCTATCGTAGATATTACAAACCAAGCCATCTTCGACTACAGCTTACATTGTCACCATGTCAAAACAGAGACCATTCGATTTACCCGGCCATGAACAAAACCAAATTCTATTTGATCTTTACCCGTGACAAAGCCCTGAACGAAAAAAGCCCGCTCAGCGAGAGCGGGCTTTGAAACGTACCTTGGTGCTAGCAAGAGGTGAAGCCTTAGCTAGCTAAACGATCCTGAATCGCCTCGACAACCGCTTCACTGGATGTGGCGCTGACAGTCAGCAACATATTTTCGTTGCTATAGAAACCAACCAGGGGTGCGGTCTTTTCATTATAGACATCCAGACGATTGGAGATCGCTTCTTCCGTCTCGTCGTCACGCTGCACAACTTTATCGCCACACTTGTCACAGACACCCTCGACCTTGGTCGGCATACTCTTGACGTTGTAGATGGCGCCACAACCCACACAGGTACGACGGGTGGTCAGACGGTCCAGGATCACATCACGCGACACATCGATCTCTACCGCGAAATCGAGATCCACATTGATTCTCTTCAGCAGATCCTTGAGTGCTTCCGCCTGGGGAATCGTACGAGGAAAACCGTCGAGCAGAAAGCCATTGGCACAGTCGGGTTCCTGCAGGCGCTGTTCCATGATGCCCATGATCAGATCATCGGGCACCAGATCGCCGGCCTTCATGAATGCCTCAGCTTGCTTACCAAGGTCAGAACCCGCCTGGACTGCACCGCGTAGGATGTCACCTGTAGAAATCTGCGCAGAACCGTCCAGCTTCATCAGCTGCTTGGCCACAGTACCCTTACCCGCTCCGGGCGCACCCAGTAGAATCAGTTTCATTGATCGCTCCTTTTGTTATATTTGTGCCGGTGTTGAAGATGAACCGGTCGTAAACGCCATTTACCGGCATAATGCTAAAAACCGGGCGCCATTATACGCATTTCAGCCTTGATGGAAGCCTTAATCCCGGCACCATGCCGAACAAAGTAACAAAATGCCCAGCAATAAAACCTATTTTTCTCTTTCAATACAGTCAGTTAAGGCAGTCACCATCTGTCTGCCCTTAGTGCTCATGAGTGCTTGTTCCAGCAGCCCACCTCGCAACACCGCCAATGCTTGTGCAATTTTCACGGAAAAAGACGACTGGTATGAGGCCTCCCAGGACGCCTTCGAAAAGTGGGGTGTACCTGTTCATGTACAGCTGGCGATCATTCATCAGGAATCACACTTCAAACACGATGCCAAGCCACCTCGCGACAAGCTCTTCTGGTTCATTCCCTGGTTTCGCAAGTCTTCTGCCTATGGCTATGCCCAGGTAAAGGACTCCACTTGGGACTGGTATAAAGAGAAAAGTGGCAACCGCTGGGCTGACCGGGACGACTATGAAGATGCAGTCGACTTTATCGGCTGGTATGGCACTGTGACTCAGAGAACTCTCGGTATCTCAAAGTGGGACGCGTATAACCAATACCTGGCTTATCATGAAGGCCATGGCGGCTATAAGCGGGGTACCTATAAGAAGAAGGCATGGCTGGTAAAAGTCGCACGCAAAGTAGACAGCAATGCCAAGCGTTACCGGACACAGATCGGCAAGTGTAAAGATGAACTGGAGAGCGGCTGGAGCCTCTGGCCCTTTTGATACTTTCACCTTCCTCCGGCGCCCGCCACGGGCACCGAAAGAAGTCCTGACAGAGCCGAAATGGCTATCGCACAAGGTTAGCCTCCGATGATCTCGTCGACCTGATCCTGTGTCAGCACCTGTGCAGAATAACCGCCTCGACCAATGATAGATTCAATCGCCCTGACATACGCACGCAGATGATTCTTCGAGCCATCCAGCAAGGATCCGTAAGCACTACGAATATTTTTCTGATCCGTATATCCCAGACCGCAATCTGAAACATCATCAATGCCATTGTCCTGTTCGATTATGACTTTTGGGCACTGTGCGATGTCCATCATATCCAGCTCTTCAATAAATGCGCCAACATAGAAAGCGTCAAGCTCGCTCGCACTTGCCAGATTGACGAGGTATTTGTATTTCTCGGTGAAATAGTCACCATATTCCACGCCGGTAAACATGCCGACATTGTCGTTGGTGCTCGGATCAGAGATGCCATAGCCTACCAACAGATTTTTTACCGCATCTGTGTGCTTCTGCTCTGAATCGTCGATTTTTCCGAAAACAACGGAATCAGGATAGAGGGTGCCGAGCTTGGTATAGACGTCTCTGGCCAATTTCTCCTCTTCTCGCATGAAAACCATATGAGTGGCCTCATTAAAATCGAGACTGCCGTTATCCAACTCAGTAGTGGGAAGCGTGGTTCCCCCCCCTCCACCACGTTCCGTTGCAGAAGGCTTGCCATTCTGCCTGGCATGTGAAGATTGCATAACTGCCAGAGAGGCAAGAAGCAGGAGCGTGATTAAAATAGGGTCTTAGGAAGCTAAGCGAGTCCAATCGGCTTCTCTCGAAGCAGTTTTAGAACGAGTACATAGACATTATCACGCCGATGGT
>JAHXHT010000256.1 GCA_025656435.1 Candidatus Thiodiazotropha sp. (ex Gloverina cf. vestifex)
TAACAGTCACAATTACGGCCATACAACCGCGCCTACGCCTATCGGGGACTAATCGCCTCGGCTTTCAGCCTTCCATGGCGATCAGCGCAGGTGGACCTCAACTGTGACGAGGGGTGCCAGGATACCTTTCTGGGCGCGGCTATAGAGAATGGCCAGTGACATGGATTCCTTTCCTGAAATGGCGGTGAGCTGCAGCGGCATTCCAGCCGGTGTCTTCGAAAGATCAGAGTGTAGAGCTGGAGTGGGCGTCTATCAACCAATAGTGGGCGTCTATCAACCAATAAGGAGGCAAGAAGGCGACAAAGCGACTCAGAACGGTCAATCCGTGTCTTTTTTGAGCTGTGCTTCCATTGCTTTTACCTGCTGTTCGAGCCGTGTGAGTTTCTCTCGGGTGCGAGCTAACACGGCACTCTGTACCTCGAACTCCTCCCGGGTGACCAAGTCGAGCTTGACGAGTCCGGCTTCCAGGCTGGCGTGGAAGTTTTTGGAAAAATCCTCCTGCAAGGTGCGAAAGCCCGTGGGCATACTGGCGGAGAGGTGTGCGGAGAGTTCGTCTATCAGCTTGGGATCAATCATGCGGGTGACAATAGCCAGCATCCGAGGGCTTGTCCAGCCCAGTAGCAGACCGATCTTTAGTTATATTCCTGTCGTTCGATTGAATTACGGTTCACAAAAAAGCATTTGCGCACCAAAAAAGTGCGCTTAGTGAGTGCGTGGTGCATCTTAGTGAACCTAAAGCATGCACAATTATTCTGACAGACTTGCTTTTTTAATTGGAGTTGATCGTAACCTGATGATTTTTAGTTAAATAATAATATTGGCACGAAGTCTGAATACAAGAAAGTACTTGCGGCTCAATCCATCGAGTGTGCCGAAGAAAATTTTTAATCCAAATTTTTTAATGAAGTGTAGAGGACTTTCAACCATGAAGATGAACAAACTTGCCCTGGCTTGCGGTGTTGCGATGCTTGGTCTCTCATCCGTTGCGGCTGCCGAGGTTAGTATGAATATTGGCGCCACCAACAACTATATTTTCCGTGGCGTGACGCTTTCGGGCGATTCGGCAGCGATTTCTGGCGGTGTGGACTGGAGCGCTGAAAGTGGTCTCTACGCCGGTGCCTGGGCTTCCAATCTGGCTGGTGCCGGTGACTATGAGCTCGATCTCTATGGCGGCTACAGTGGAGAAGCTGCGGGTTTCGGATATGACGTCGGGTTGATTTATTACACCTATCCTTCTGATCTCGATGCTGACTATGCAGAACTCTATGGTAATGGCAGCTGGAACTTCCTGACCTTTGGTCTGGCATATACCGTCAGTAGTGATGTGGACGACACGCCTGCGGCCGAGGCCTTCATCGATGGGGATCTCTACTATTACGTTGGCGCGAGTTTCGACCTGGAACAGGATTACTCCATTGCCCTGACCCTGGGTCGCCAGACCTTCGAGGATGACGGTGTAGGCGGTGCTGAGCTTGATTACACCCATTACCAGATCGATCTGACCAAGAGCGCTGGTGATTTTGGTGATGTCACATTGAGCCTGTCAGACACAGATCTCAATGAAGCGGATCCCGCGAATCCAGGTGACAGCGGAGATGATGAGCTCCGCTTCTTCGTCTCCTGGTCCAAAGGCTTCTAAGTTAATCCTTTCCAAATTTAAGTAAATCATCGGCCCGCATGCGTGCGTGCGGGCCGGGTGATTGAGGAGTATCAGCATGAAAATGGTTTCTGCAATCATCAAGCCGTTCAAGCTTGATGATGTCCGTGAAGCACTCTCCGACGTGGGCGTCGCAGGCATTACGGTCACTGAGGTAAAGGGATTCGGCCGTCAGAAAGGTCACACCGAGCTTTACCGCGGTGCCGAGTATGTGGTCGATTTCCTACCCAAAATCAAGGTGGAGATCGCGGTAGACGATTCGATCGTTGAGCAGATCGTCGAGGCCATCACCAACGCCGCCAAGACCGGCAAAATTGGTGACGGAAAGATCTTTGTAACCCCTGTTGAACAGGTTATCCGTGTGCGTACCGGCGAGACCGGTTCCGAAGCGTTGTAACCCACAGCTATAGAAATGGGAGATTATCGTGGAAGCGATTACACAACTTAGCTACGCACTGGATACCTTTTATTTTCTGGTATCCGGCGCGCTCGTCATGTGGATGGCGGCTGGCTTTGCCATGCTCGAGGCCGGTCTGGTCCGAGCCAAGAATACGGCTGAAATCCTGACAAAAAACGTCGCCCTGTTTGCCATCGCCTGTATTATGTACATGCTCATGGGCTACAACATCATGTATCCCTCGGATGGTAACGGCATCATTCCGGTCCTGGACCTGAGCTTCATGTTCGGCGGTGACCATAGTGTCGAGGATGTACTGGCCAGCAATGGTCAGACTTACTACTCTGGCATGTCCGACTTCTTCTTTCAGGTGGTCTTCGTCGCCACCGCCATGTCCATCGTCTCTGGTGCCGTGGCGGAGCGTATGAAGCTCTGGTCTTTCCTGATCTTTACCGTGGTGATGACCGGTGTCATCTACCCGCTGCAGGGCTATTGGAAATGGGGCGGCGGTTTTCTGGATGCGGCAGGCTTTAGTGACTTCGCAGGTTCGGGTGTGGTGCATCTCTGCGGTGCCTCGGCTGCTCTGGCTGGTGTCATCCTGCTTGGTGCCCGCAAGGGGAAATACACTGCCGATGGCCGTGTGAACGCCATCCCCGGCGCCAACATGCCGCTGGCTACGCTGGGTACCTTCATCCTTTGGTTGGGTTGGTTCGGCTTTAATGGTGGTTCTGAATTAAAGCTCTCCGACGTCGGCGAAGCCAACGCGGTTGCGGCTGTATTCGTCAACACCAATGCCGCCGCAGCCGGTGGTGTAGTAGCTGCTCTGCTGACGGCTCGTGCCCTGTTCGGGAAAGCTGATCTGACCATGGCGCTCAATGGTGCTCTGGCGGGTTTGGTGGCAATCACTGCTGAACCTTTGGCACCCTCGCCCTTGTGGGCGACCCTTGTCGGTGCCATTGGTGGCATCCTGGTGGTATTCTCAATTATCACGATGGACAAGATTAAGATCGACGATCCGGTTGGTGCCATTTCGGTGCATGGCGTGGTTGGTATCTGGGGCCTGATCGCAGTGCCTCTGTCCAACGGGGATGCTGCTTTCAGTGCGCAGTTGTTGGGCCTTGGCGTAATTTTCGCCTGGACCTTCGTTGCCAGCTTTGTTGTCTGGATGACCATCAAGGTCATCATGGGCATTCGCGTCAGCGAAGAGGAAGAATACGCAGGTGTTGATCTCGGTGAGTGTGGCCTGGAGGCCTATCCTGAGTTTACCGGTAACCGGGGCTCCGGCCTCTAAGATCCGCCTTCGGGATCACTTGAAAGGGCGCCTCGGCGCCCTTTTTTATTTTCCCCCTATTTCCACTACACTGCGAGGCATACTAGGGAAGCTCTGAACGAATCGTTTGTCAGCGAACGTTTCCTCTCGCTTGCTTCAAAACTGCCATGAGCGAAGAAAAACAGTGCATTTC
>JAHXHT010000257.1 GCA_025656435.1 Candidatus Thiodiazotropha sp. (ex Gloverina cf. vestifex)
CGGTCGGGGCATAACGGCTGTCGCGTTGGCGAGTCGATTTTGGGGACTCGGATGTCCCAAAATCTTTCACGAGGTAGCGACACGCTTGAACGACTGAGGCTGTCCAGTTGGTGACCGGTTCAGGCGATGTGTTGATCATCAGGCGGGAGCCCGCCTTGGTGAAATGGCTGCCCGCTGCAAGTGTTCCGCCGACCAGAGCGGCGGTTAGTTCAGCCGCCTGATTGACCTCGAAGCCACTGGCTGCTCCTGCTGCCAGCAGGGCGCCGGCGGGGATGCGGATAAAAGTGTGCAGGGTGACATGGCCGGTCATACCCATGTACCCCAATACCAGGATGGCGGCATAGAGATTGATACCGGCTGCCCAGCCGGCGCCAAGTGTGAGGGCTAAAGTCTCGATGGTTTCCATGCAATCAATCTCTCTTCGTGTCTTAAGGATAATGTGATGCTATTCGTGTTGTATTTCCAGGGGTAAGACACCTTTGTTTACTATTCCTTCCATTCAGTCTGCATTTCGTGAACCTGTTGGCACACTATCTGGATTGAATGTCTTATCAAGGGCCTTTGTTCTCGTGTTATGTGCTTTCTCTTTTGTCAGTCAAGCCTTATGATTAAAGGATTTCTCTCATAAAATACTTCAGGTTAGAACGATATGATCAAGGTGGGAATCATTGGCGGGACTGGCTATACCGGCGTGGAGTTGCTGCGGCTGTTAGCCTCCCACCCCCAGTGTGAAGTGGTCACTATTACCTCCCGTGCGGAAGCCGGCAAGCCGGTTTCAGCGCTCTTTCCCAGCCTGCGAGGACACTTTGATCTCTGCTTCGAGACGCCGGATGCTGCCAATCTGAAGCAGTGCGACCTGGTCTTTTTCGCCACGCCGAACGGTATCGCCATGACGCAGGTACCCGATTTGCTGGCGGCTGGTGTGCGCGTCATTGATCTGGCCGCGGACTTTCGTATCAAGGATCAGGCAACCTGGGAGCATTGGTACGGCATGCAGCATGCGTGCCCGGAGCTCCTGGAAGAAGCCGTCTATGGACTGCCGGAAATCAACCGTCAGGCTGTGAAGCAGGCCCGTCTTGTGGCCAATCCCGGCTGTTATCCTACAGCGGTAGGACTCGGCTTTTTACCCTTGGTGGAGGCGGGGCTGATTGAACTCGATACGCTGATTGCCGATACCAAGTCCGGTGTCAGTGGCGCTGGTAGAAAAGCCAGTGTGGGCCAGCTGATGGGAGAGGTTGGTGAGAGCTTCAAAGCCTATGCCATTCCTGGGCATCGCCATCAGCCGGAAATACGCCAGACACTTAGCTTGGCGGCTGATCAACCGGTTGGTCTGACATTCGTACCCCATTTGCTGCCGATGATCCGGGGTATTGAGGCGACGCTCTATGCCCGCCTGAACAACAAGGATGTGGGAGATCTGCAGGCACTGTTTGAGGAACGATATCTGGATGAGCCATTCGTGGATGTGATGCCCGAGGGCTCGCATCCGGAGACTCGAAGCGTGAGAGGGGCCAACCATTGCCGTATTGCAGTCCATCGTCCGATGGACGGAGAGATGCTGGTGATCAGCTCGGTCATCGATAATTTGGTCAAGGGCGCTGCAGGGCAGGCAGTACAGAGCATGAATCTGATGTTCGGTCTGCCGGAGACCACCGGCCTGGAACAGGTGGCTCTGCTACCCTGAAGCAATGGCGAGATTTCAAAAATATCGTGCCCCCCGAATTGTTGTCTCTCAGGAAGGGATGCCTTTTTGGTTGAATTTCTTGCTACTGATATTGGTAGTATGCGGCGTAGCCTGGGTGGCATATCAGCAGGGAAGTGCGGGGGAAGCAACCGGTTTAGCTGTATTACAGCCTGACGCTAAGAGCAAAATCGCGGCACTCGAAAAGGAACGCGATCAACTGCGCAGAGAGCTGACCATGGTGAAGCAGGCCGCAGAGATCGACCGTGAGTCGATTCTCACCATACGTGATCAGATCAAGATTTTTCAGGACGAACGACTGAAGATGGAGGAAGAGCTGGCATTTCTTCGCGGCATCGTCTCGACCACATCGAAGAAGACGGTTCTGAAAGTACAGAACTTTCGTCTGGAGCCGGGGCTGGAAACACGACAATTTCACTATAAATTCTCCGTCAGTCAGGTGATCAATAGTGGGATTGTCGCCAAGGGAAAGATAGAGCTGAGTGTGGAAGGATTGCAGGGTGGCCGCACAAAGCTGCTAAGCCTCAACCAGGTTTCGCCCGATGATGTTGAGAGTATTAAGATGCGCTTCCGTTTTTTTCAGAATGTTGAGGGCAAACTCTTGATACCCGAAGGTTTTGAACCGGCCACCATCAACATTGAGGTGAAGCCGACTGGCAAAAAACTGGCGCCCGTCAAAGAGACCTTCAATTGGTCTCCCATTTCCTGAGGTCATAGGATTAGGCATATGTTTGGAAAGAGTAAGAAAAAATTTCGCGCACCGAAGATCAGTACCGTCGTGGGATCAGGCAGCGAAATCAGGGGAGATATTCAATTCAGTGATGGCCTACATGTAGATGGTGTCATCAAGGGCGACGTGATTTCCGACCCTGAAGACCGACAGGCAACCTTGACCCTGAGCGAATTGGGTACCATCGAAGGTAATGTGAGGGTCGCCAATGTGATGTTGAACGGTACGGTTGTGGGTGATGTGGTGGCCGGTAATCGGGTCGAACTGGCGCCCAAGGCAAGAATTACCGGCACCCTGACCTACGCCTTGCTGGAGATGTCCATGGGTGCCGAGGTTAACGGTAAACTGATACATGCCGCTGAGCAGGACCCCCTAAAGCTGGAGTATGATGGTGACAAGCAGGAGCCCGCAGAGGCACCCCGGCCAAAGATGCCAAATACCCCTGAAACATCTACTGAATAGACCGTCGTCAATACTTGACTGTTTTTCTTGGTAATCGCATACTTCCAGTAACTAAAGCGATCTCCTGACACGTCAGGTGCAACACAGCAGGATAGATAATCATGACGACAGCAGAAGCAATGAGCGATGCCATTAACTTTACCGAAGCCGCAGCCAATAAAGTGGCAGCGCTGATCGATGAAGAGGGCAACCCGGAATTGATGTTAAGAGTCTACATCCAGGGCGGTGGTTGTTCTGGTTTTCAGTATGGCTTTACGTTTGATGAAAACGAAAACGAGGGTGATACCAAGGTGGTTACCAGTGGGGTGACGCTGCTGGTCGATCCCATGAGCATGCAGTATCTGATGGGCGCCGAGGTCGACTATTCAGAAGGTCTGCAAGGTGCCCAGTTTGTTATTAGGAATCCTAATGCATCAACAACCTGTGGTTGCGGATCATCCTTCTCAGTCTAAATTCCCGTTTTACCCTTTCAATACCAGGGGCGCTTCGGCGCCTCTTTTGCTCAGCTTGCTGATAAAGAGGCGGGCTGTTTAGGGAAGCTCTGAACGAATCGTTTGTCAGCGAACGTTTCCTCTCGCTTGCTTCAAAACTGCCATGAGCGAAGAAAAACAGTGCATT
>JAHXHT010000258.1 GCA_025656435.1 Candidatus Thiodiazotropha sp. (ex Gloverina cf. vestifex)
TTGTTTGCTTCATGGGGTCTATATAATGATTGGCCTAGAATGTGCACCATTATCCCTCAATCGATGGATTCGTTCAGAGCTTCCCTAGGCATCGTTGAAATTACACCCCAGCTCTAGAAATTTAAGCAGATAGGCCAACTCAGCATCTTCTGTGCGAAATGCTGCGTAGAGCGACCGTTGAACGCCCGCTTCACCAAGGTGCAGAAGTTTCAGTGGCAGACTCTGACTGACCCTCTCCGCCAGCCACAACGGCAATGCGCAAACCCCGCGCTCGAACGCAACCAGTTGCAGCATAATTTCAATGGACTCGATCTGCTTCTGTGATACCGATCGTACTCCGCCCGGCCAGAGAAACCGGGTCAAAATATCCAGTCGCTCAGGCGCAACCGGAAAGGTGATCAGGGTCTCTTCGCGTAGCTGCTCCGGCACCACCTGGGACAGGCCGGCCAGATGATGGGACTCCGCCACCAACAGGACGAGTTCGTAATCGAACAGGACCTCAAACGTCAGGCCAGGTTGATCGACGCTGTCCGGGGTCACCAACAGATCGACGTGTCGATTTAAAAGCCCCTCGAGCCCGGCAAACTGAAACTGGTGGATGATATCCACATCCACATCCGGTGCCTCCTTCAGATAGGTGGCGATGACTCCGGTGAGCCATTCATAACAGGGATAACACTCCACACCGATCCGCAACTGTCCCTGCCTACCCTCGGCCAGGGCCTTCAGGGTTAGCTCTGTCTGCTCAAATAGTGGCAAGATGTGTGTCGATGCATCAAGCAGACATCTACCCGCCCGGGTTAATCTCAGCCTGCGGCCCTCCTTTTCCCAGATACTGATACCCAACTTCTTCTCCAGATATCGGATCTGGTGGGAGAGCGCGGACTGGCTCAGACAGAGGGCATTAGACGCCGCGGTGAGCGTGCCATAGCACTCCAGGGAGGCCACGATCTTGAGGTGTGACAGCTCAATCATCTATTAGATATTCTCATTGATCATAAAATAAACGTCATTATATTTTCATAAATACACTTCATACAATCCCTGCTTTTGATTCACTAGACAGGGTAAGCAGATGGCCACCACACACCTCTTGGGATTTCCCCGCATCGGTAGAGACCGCCAGTTGAAATTCGCATTAGAAGCCTATTGGAAGGGTGAAACCGGCCAGGACAAGCTGGAGAAGACTGCACAAGCACTACGCAGCGAGAACCTGCAATGTCAGCGGCATCTCGATTGGCAGACCGTCGGTGATTTCTCTCTCTACGATCAGGTACTGGACACCAGCTTCCTGCTTGGCAACCTGCCACCCCGCTTTCGGCATACGGACGGGATCACCCACCTGGATAACTATTTTCGTGTGGCACGCGGACGTTCCACCAAAGAGACACCACCTGTGGCAGCGGGTGAGATGACTAAATGGTTCGATACCAACTATCACTATATCGTGCCTGAATTCGATCGGGAAACACGCTTCCAGCTGAACCCGGAAAACCTGCTGACCCAAATCCAGCAGGCAAAAACCGATGGACACAATGTAAAACCGGTCATCCTAGGTCCGGTGACCTATCTCTGGTTAGGCAAGCATAAGGATAGTGGAAACCGTCTGGAACTGCTGGATCAACTGCTCCCTGTCTATGGTGAACTTTTATCCCGGTTGTCCACGGCCGGCTGCGAATGGGTGCAAATCGATGAACCTATCCTGGTAACGGAACTCTCCCCCGATTGGCAACACGCTTTGCGAAAGGCCTACTTCCATCTCCAAAGCCGTGAAATAAAGCTCTTACTGACCACCTATTTCGGTCAACTGGAGGAGAACCTGCAGTTGGCCTGTGAACTGCCGGTAGCCGGTATACATATCGATGTCAGCCGACACAAGGAGGGGACTGCTCAAGTCATCGACTGGCTGCCGAAACACAAGATACTCTCTCTCGGCATCATTGATGGCCGCAACATCTGGAAAGCCAACCTCGACAACCTACTGGATTGGCTGGAACCCATCCATGGCAGAATCGGCGATCGTCTCTGGCTGGCCCCTTCCTGTTCACTGCTCCACGTACCCGTTGATCTGGAGAGTGAGACCGAGCTCGATCCCGAGATCAAATCCTGGCTCAGTTTTGCCCGGCAGAAGGTATTCGAATTGGAGGTCCTGGCCGCCGCACTTGCACAGGGACGCCAAGCCGTGGCACCTCTGCTGGAGGCAAATACCACAGCTTTGACAGCTCGTAAGCATTCTCAGCGTGTCCATAGAGATGAGGTCCATCAACGACAGGTACAGATCACCCAGTCGATGACCCAACGAGAGAGCGACTACCCGACGCGCAGCCGTCAACAACAGAAGGCCCTGGTGTTACCGTTGTTCCCCACCACCACCATCGGCTCATTTCCACAGACAACTGAGATCCGTCAATGCCGATTCCGCTATCGCAACGGCAGTCTCACAGAGGGTGAATACCGCGATGCCATGCAGCGCGAAATCCGTCACTGCATCGATCAGCAGGAATCCATTGGGCTCGATGTCCTGGTACATGGTGAACCGGAACGCAACGACATGGTGGAGTACTTCGGTGAGCAGCTCGGTGGTTATGCCATTACCCGAGCGGGCTGGGTGCAGTCCTATGGATCACGTTGCGTCAAACCGCCAATCATCTACGGCGATATCACGCGCCCAGCCCCAATGACAATTGACTGGATCAGTTATGCACAGTCACTCACTGAAAAGCCGGTAAAAGGCATGCTGACCGGTCCTGTGACCATGCTCAACTGGTCCTTCGTGCGTGATGATCAGCCACGTGCCAACACCTGCCAACAGTTGGCGCTCGCCCTGCGAGATGAAGTCCTGGAGCTGGAAGACATCGGTATTCAAATCATCCAGATTGATGAGGCCGCCCTGCGCGAGGGACTGCCCCTGCGCCGCCGCGAATGGCAGGCCTACCTCGGCTGGGCTGTCACCTCATTCCGACTCATGGCCAATGGCGTGAAGGACCATACCCAGATCCATACCCACATGTGCTATTCGGAATTCAATGACATCATTGAGGCGATCGCAGATATGGATGCCGATGTCATCACCATCGAGACCTCGCGCTCGGATATGGAGCTGCTGGATGTCTTCGAGGCATTTGCCTATCCCAATGGGATTGGTCCCGGCGTCTACGATATCCACACACCCAACATCCCTGCTACGACGGAGATGGTCTCTTTGATGAAACGGGCAATGAAACGCATACCGCCGAAGCGTCTCTGGGTAAATCCCGACTGCGGTCTCAAGACCCGTCAGTGGGAAGAGGTGGTGCCGGCGCTGACCTGCATGGTCAAGGTGGCAGAGAGGCTACGTCAGGAATTGCAAACACGACCGGCTCCCGTTGAGCAAGCAACTACCGTGTCTGACCACTCCCGCAATCAGTATTAACTCTGCAACTAAGGAAGCTCTGAACGAATCCATCGATTGAGGGATAATGGTGCACATTCTAGGCCAATCATTATATAGACCCCATGAAGCAAACAACTT
>JAHXHT010000259.1 GCA_025656435.1 Candidatus Thiodiazotropha sp. (ex Gloverina cf. vestifex)
AACAGTCACAATTACGGCCATACAACCGCGCCTACGCCTATCGGGGACTAATCGCCTCGGCTTTCAGCCTTCCATGGCGATCAGCGTATGGATACAAGATGCCTTTCAGGCCGGCTATTAGCGCCAGAACCAGAACGCAGACCAAGCACGTGCTTGAAGCCCTGAACGCACCATATTAAGCTGCCGGATTAAGCTGCCGGATCAATAAACAGAAGGTAAGATCTATCTCTTATGCAAAACAGTGAACGCATCAAAGCGCTCTTCAATCAGAGCATACAAACCAAAGTTGAATCCCTGCCTCTGCTCAGTCAGCCGATCAGTGACGCTGCGGATCTTATCGTCTCCCGTCTACTGAATGGCAACAAAATCCTCAGTTGCGGTAACGGCGGCTCTGCCGGCGACGCTCAACACTTTTCTTCGGAAATGCTCAACCGCTTTGAGCGGGAACGCCCTGGTCTCCCCGCCATTGCACTGACAACTGACAGTTCCACCGTGACATCGATTGCCAACGATTACGACTATTCGCTGATTTTCTCGCGACAGATAGAAGCGCTGGGCCACCCCAACGATGTGTTATTAGCGATCTCAACTAGCGGAAATTCCAGCAACGTCAACTACGCTGCGCAGTCAGTTCACGAACGGGAAATGGCGATTGTGGCACTGACCGGTCGAGATGGTGGTGAATTGGGGAAACTCCTCACTCACGGTGATGTCGAAATTCGCGTTCCATCCGATGTCACCGCACGCATTCAGGAGACACATCTGCTGATTATTCATTGCTTGTGTGACCTTGTGGATCAACAACTTCTTGGAAGCTGAACAATTAAAATACTGAGGATATTATGTTGAAACCTGCCTGGATCTCACTTGCCATTTTGACTGTCATTCTGCTGCTACAAGGCTGTGCTGCCCTGGTGGTGGGTGGAGCCGCAACGACTGCCGTGGTCGCGCATGACCGTCGAACCATGGGTATCATGGTCGAGGATCAATCGATCGAACTCAAATCCTATGACAGCCTGGGCAAAGATACCCAGATGAAAAAGGACAGTAAAATCAACGTCACCAGTTACAACAAAGTCGTGCTCATGACAGGCCAGGTGCCAACCGAAGCTGTTCGCCGAAAAGCGGAGCAGATTGTCAGCCAGGTGGAGCAGGTGAGGCGTGTGGTGAATGAGCTGGAGATCGGCAGCACCGCTTCCTTTGGAGAACATGCCCGAGATGTGGCGCTGACTGCGGAAGTGAAGCTGCGCCTGACGAAAATAGACCTGCCTGACTTTGACTCGCTCAGAGTCAAAGTGGTCACTGAACGTGGTACTGTTTTCCTCATGGGACTGCTCACCAAGGAAGAGGCCCACGCAGTCACCGAAGTGGTACGTTATGTCAGTGGCGTACGGCGTGTGGTCAAGGTTTTCGAGTACATCTGATCCTTGAAAAACTCACCCCTCAGCCGTTCATTGGCCCGCCGTTTCGCCGACATCGTCGGTTCTGCGGGCATCTTTACCGACCCGGGTGACTGCCTGCCATACGGTTATGACAACAGCCGTCTGCAGGCCACACCCCAAGCCGTGCTTTTTGCCACTAATCAACAACAAGTCAGTGCGATTGCCACGCTCTGTCATGAGCAAAGCATCCCACTGGTGACAAGAGGCAAAGGAACAGGCACTACCGGCGCCACTGTTCCTCAGCAGGGGGGGGGTGTACTCTCTCTCGAACGCATGAACCGCATCCTGGAGATCGACGCTGACAACCGTCTCGCCAGGGTAGAACCCGGTGTCACCAACAAGGCGCTACAGACGGCCCTGGCCGCTGAGGGCTTTTTCTGGCCACCCGACCCCACCAGTGCTGCCGTCTGTACCATCGGTGGAAACCTGGCCTACAACTCGGCCGGACCCAGAGCGGTGAAATACGGCACACCTCGGGAAAACACCCTGGGTCTGCATGCCGTTACCGGTACTGGCGAGTGCATTCGAACCGGTGTAAAGACGACCAAAGGCGTTGTGGGTTACGATCTCACCCGCCTCCTGATCGGCTCCGAAGGTACGCTGGCCATTATCACCGAAGCCATACTGAAACTGACACCTCTGCCAGAAACCAGACGAACCCTGCAGGCGAGCTTTCGTGATATCCACGCTGCCGCCCAGGCTGTGTCGTCAATCATGCGCCAACCGATAACACCTTGCGCCCTTGAGTTTATGGACGGCGCCGCACTGAACATGGTGCGAGACTTCTCAGACCTAAAACTGAATGCCGAGGTGGGCGCATTGTTGATGATCGAGGTGGATGGCGCATCTCACAGTATCGAAGCAGAAGCTGCCAGCGTTGCGGAAGCTGCCAAGGTAGCGGGGCTTTTGGAAATCCATACTGCCCGCACCGAAGATGAAGTCACCCGTCTCTGGAAGACCCGCAAGGCGCTCTCACCCGCTTTGCGCAACATTGCACCGAAGAAAATCAACGAAGACGTGGTGGTGCCAGTCTCCCGCATACCGGAGTTGATCGAAGGGCTGGAGCAGTTATCAACCGAACATGGCATCACTATCGTCAATTTCGGACATGCTGGTAATGGCAACATCCATGTCAATCTGCTACTCGATCCGGATGACCCGGTACAACTGAAGGCGGGAGACAATTGCCTGAAAGCAGTCTTCGAGCTGGTACTGCATCTGGATGGCAGCCTGTCGGGAGAGCACGGCATCGGTGTGGTGAAGCGCCGGTTTGTTCCCCAGGAAATCGACCCTGCCTCACTCCGACTGATGCTTGCCATCAAGCAGCAATTCGACCCCCACAATATTCTCAACCCGGGAATCATTTTCCCAAGCTAATCATCATCCTGTGAACCGGGTGGCGCTTCTGGCCCTAAAGGCCGATTGAGTGTGCACCAGGTCCGTTTTCGCTTTGCCGCCAGGCCTAATCTAGCCACCAAGAGACAGGTAAAACGACTTTAATAGGTCAGGACCCAAACGGCACACAGTGATGAAGAAACCACGCCTAAACCCACTACTTCTGATTGCCCTGCTGCTGAGTTGTGCCTATCAGAACGTGCAGGCCACCGAGCATGAGCGTTTTATCAACCAGGACAGCGAGGGATTCTGTACTAGTCTGAGAGACGTTTCGGATATCACGGTTACTCAACACCTTCAGGAAGTACAGCAGGATCTTCAGTCCCGTTTGAGCCAACTCAAACTGCAGGTACAGAAGAAGAGTTTCAAGGCCATGGATACGCTGATCACTATCGTCATGCCCGGGGGCCTGGTCTATGCGAAACTGCGCCACGACGCCTACAAGAGAAGCCGGCAGGCTATATTGCAGGTCAATGAGGAGCTGGAGTTGATCTCCGGAGATCTGGTCGCATTTCAGACGGAAACCGGTGAGCTCATGATCGCCAGGGTCGAGTAACTCTCTCATAGACTGTTGTCTATCACACGCTGATCGCCATGGAAGGCTGAAAGCCGAGGCGATTAGTCCCCGATAGGCGTAGGCGCGGTTGTATGGCCGTAATTGTGACTGTT
>JAHXHT010000260.1 GCA_025656435.1 Candidatus Thiodiazotropha sp. (ex Gloverina cf. vestifex)
ACGGTGAAATGCACTGTTTTTCTTCGCTCATGGCAGTTTTGAAGCAAGCGAGAGGAAACGTTCGCTGACAAACGATTCGTTCAGAGCTTCTCTAATCTTAAAAACCGCATAGCACTGATTCAACACTGCCGGTTATAATCCCGCCTTTGGTCCGGATCTGGTATCCGGATTATCGCAAGCTTGTTTGCTTGCCTCCCTAGAATACAGGTATTGAGATTGACACAGTTGATAGCCATCGCAGCAGGTGGGGCGGCCGGGGCACTGTTTCGTTTCTGGGTCTCCAGCGGCGTCTACCAATTGCTGGGCAGAGGGTTTCCCTATGGGACCCTGGCTGTGAACGTGCTGGGTTCCCTGGTGATGGGCTTTCTCTACGCCATGCTACTGGAACGCATGACAGCTTCGCCGGAATTGAGGGGCGCTCTGCTGATCGGTTTTCTCGGTGCCTTTACCACCTTTTCAACCTTCTCCATCGAGACGATTAATTTGATCGAACAGGCTGATTTTCTCAAAGCAGGCATGAATATGCTGCTCAGTGTTACAGCCTGTGTCGTGGCCTGTTGGTTCGGCCTGGTGTTAGGGAGGCAACTATGACGCAGACTGAAGTGACCATGGTCCGGATCTATCTGACGGAGGGAGATCATCAGCTGCGTAAGCTGCTCGATTTTCTTTATCAGGATGCTCAAGTGCGGGGTGTTACGGCATTCCGTGGTATCGCCGGTTTCGGTAAATCCGGCAGGGTGCATGAGTCATCGTTGCTGGATATCTCAATGAATCTGCCGCTGGTGGTGGAATTCTTCGATCTGCCCGAGCGGGTGGCGTGGGTCCTGCGGGAACTGAATCAATGGGTTGAACCGGGCCACGTGGTGAACTGGCCTGCACATGTCAATATGGGTGAATGATCAATGCTGGATCCGAGACTGTTAAGAAATAATCTGCAAGAGACCGCCGCACAGTTGGCGCGCCGGGGCCATCAATTGGATACCCAGCGTATCAGCGAGCTGGAGGAGCGACGCAAACAGCTCCAGGTGGATTCCCAAGAGTTGCAGAATGAGAGAAACAGCCGATCCAAATCTATCGGTAAGGCGAAAGCCGAGGGTGAGGATATCCAGCCGTTACTGGCTCAGGTGGCCGAACTTGGCGAGAATTTGAAGTCATTGCAGGAAGCGCTCAATAAGGTTCAGGATGAGATTGCCGAGATCACACTGGGCATACCCAATCTCCCCCATGAGACGGTTCCCGATGGAAATGATGAAGCGGATAACCGTATAGAGCGTCGCTGGGGTGAACCCCGGGTGTTGGATTTCGAACCCAAAGATCACGTTGATCTTGGTGATGCCAGCGGTCTGCTGGATTTCGAGGCGGCTGTCCGCCTAACAGGCTCACGCTTTGCCGTGATGGCCGGTCCACTGGCAAGACTACACCGGTCATTGACCCAGTTTATGCTCGATACCCACACCACTGAGCACGGCTACACCGAGACCTATGTGCCCTATATGGTCAATGCCGACAGCCTGCGGGGGACGGGACAGCTACCCAAATTCGAAGAGGATCTCTTCAAACTCTGCGGTGAATCGGAGTACTACCTGATACCCACAGCGGAAGTGCCGGTGACCAACCTGATGCGGGACCAGATCATCGAGGCCGATTACATGCCGCGCAAGTGGGTTGCCCATACCCCCTGTTTCCGCTCGGAAGCGGGCTCCTACGGCAAGGATACCCGGGGCATGATTCGTCAGCATCAGTTTGAAAAGGTTGAGCTGGTGCAGGCGGTGCCTGCCGGACAATCCTACCGGGCACTGGAGGAGCTGACCGGTCATGCCGAGGCGATCCTGCAGAAGCTGCAGCTTCCGTATCGGGTCGTGACACTCTGTACCGGTGATATCGGCTTCTCCTCAGCCAAGACCTACGATCTTGAGGTGTGGCTGCCAGGGCAGGGCAAGTATCGGGAGATCTCCTCCTGCTCCAATTTCGTCGATTTCCAGGCCCGTCGCCTACAGGCCCGCTGGCGGAATCCGGAAACCGGTAAGCCCGAACTGGTGCATACATTAAATGGCTCAGGCCTGGCGGTGGGCCGCACCCTGGTTGCAGTCATGGAGAACTACCAGCAGGAGGATGGCTCTATCCTCATTCCCGAAGTGTTGCAGGGTTACATGGGCGGCATGGAGAAGATTGCCTGAAAATTAGCTGATGTAGGTTGGGCTGAGGAACGAAGCCCAACAGCTGGCTCACACCAGCATAATCAAAAGGATGACAAATCCCGCCACAAAAGCGAGAGGCAGAACCACGGCTTGCCAGTCCCCTTTTTCTGCCTTGGGGGTATCCTTCATCATCTGTTTCGCCCTGGGCCAGAGCACCAGGATCATGGCCACTATGGCGACAGCCCAAATGATTTTCGTCCAATCCATATCGCTCATACCTCAACAAAAAAACCCCGGATCAAACCGGGGTTTTGATCTTCAGTCTCAGATTACTATCAATCGTCACCTGAAAGGGCGCCCAGCAGGGACAGCAGGTGAATAAAGATATTATAAATGTTCAGATAGAGGCCGATGGTGGCCATGATGTAGTTTGTCTCACCACCATTCACCATGCGACTGGTGTCGTAGAGGATGAAACCGCTCATCAGCATGATGACTGCGGCGGAGATGGCCAGCTGCAGTGCCGGTAGCGCAATGAACAGGTTTGCCAGTATCGCCATAAAGACTACCAGCAGACCGGCAACGAGAAAGCCGCCCATGAAACTAAAGTCACGTTTACTGGAGAGGGCATAACCAGAGAGACCCAAGAAGATAATACCGGTGCCGGCCATTGCGGTACCGACGATCTGAGGGCCGTTAGCCATGCTCAAATACATATTGAGTATCGGGCCGAGACCGAAGCCCATCAGACCCGTGATGCCAAATACCACCACCAATCCAGTAGAGGAGTTAGCGGTCCGTGGGAGCACCAGCCAAATCAGTAAAAAGGCACCGATGATCGACGCCATATAAGTCCAGCCTGGTACATTAAGCATAACCGACGCAGCAGCCGTCACGGCGCTGAAAAGCAAGGTCATGGACAGCAGAATATAAGTGTTTTTAATCAGCTTATTGGTTGACAGTACCGATTCTGTGGGTCGGGCTGCAGAAATATCGAGACGATTCATTGTGGCTTAATCTCCTGATTTGTTGCCGAAAATCAATCTGACTGATGAGACAATCAAGGTCTAAAAACGTTCAGCACAGCATACCTGGGGCTGAAAAAAGATCAACAGTTGAAAAGTGGTGTTGATTGTAGAAATTTCAAGGGGTTTTCTGTATTCTAGCGCCTCTTCGGAGAGGTGGCAGAGCGGTTGAATGCGACGGTCTTGAAAACCGTTGAGGGTTAATAGCCCTCCCAGGGTTCGAATCCCTGCCTCTCCGCCAACATTTCTTTTCAAGTTATTGAAAAAGAAGGTCTTTATATTTCGCCCACCCTTGATGTGGGCCAAATGTCCGTAGTCTGCC
>JAHXHT010000261.1 GCA_025656435.1 Candidatus Thiodiazotropha sp. (ex Gloverina cf. vestifex)
ACAGTCACAATTACGGCCATACAACCGCGCCTACGCCTATCGGGGACTAATCGCCTCGGCTTTCAGCCTTCCATGGCGATCAGCGAGGGAAAGGAAACAGAAGTTTTCTGTAAAATAACTCCTGCATATTTCTAAGTCTATGGTTTAGAAAGACTTTTATGTCATGGCGGATCGTTATACCATAACGCTTTTCCAGCCTGTCTAATGGAGACGAAAGATGTTGATTGAAGGCCCACTCAAGATCGGTGTATTGGATGATCCTGAGCAGCCGGGACGTGAGCTGCATATCGATTTTACGACCGAGTTTCAGATGCTGGGACAGCAGGAGCAATCCGCGACTTTCACCCGTTATCTCGGTGATCTCCAACAAGGTATTGTCTCGTTGTCTGAAGATGATCCCAACCGAGCCGGGATGCTGGTCGTCCAGCAGATTACCGAACAGCTTCTACCCCATGTGGCAAATGGGGAATTGGAATTGAGTGATACCATCATCGTGGAGATGGGCCGGGACCATTCCAGTGACTCCCTGATGAGTCTGCTGAATTCATGACAAACCCCGCCTATATCCTTGAAGGTACAGTCGATAATTTTGACCACCTGGTACTGGAGAACTCCAGACGTGGATTGGTGCTGGTGGATTTCTGGGCGCCGTGGGTGGGGCCGTCTCTCAAGCAGCGGGAGATCCTGATCGAATTGGCGAAAAGTTATGAGGGCAGGTTTCTGCTGGTTTCCGTCAATACCGACGACCAGAAGTCTTTGGCGGAACGATTCGGTGTCCGCAGCCTGCCATCATTCAAACTTTTCCGTTATGGAGAGCTGGTGGCCGAGTATCACGGCGTACAACCGGAGGCGGACTATCCGCGTATCGTCGAGTCCTATGTGGAGAAGCCATTGGACGAGACCAGCCGGCAAGCCATCGCGACCTGGCAGGCAGGGGATTCCAACGCGGCATTGCAGTTGCTGGCCGAAGCCGCTGTGAATGAGCCGACGCAATTGGCGTATCCTGCTCTGATGACCAAGATACTCATGCGGCAAGAGCGTTACCCCGAGGCTCATACTTTGCTCGGTGCGTTGCCTGGGGAGGCACAGGATTCGGTAGAGATACGTAACCTATTGGCCCACCTTGACTTTATCGTGACAGCAAAGGCTGTTGAAGACCGGGAACAACTCGAACAGCAGCTTGAATCGACACCTGAGAACCCAGAACTGCAGTACTCGCTAGCCGCCCTCTCTCTCATGAGTGATGATATCCAGACTGCCCTGAGCCTGTTGCTCAGCTTGGCCAGAAATCACCCAGGCTATCGTGACGGTATCGCCCGCAAAGGTATGCGAGCCATGCTGGATCAATTGGATGCACAGGATGAATTGGTGGCGCACTATCGGCGAGAGCTTTATCGCCTCAACTATTGAATAAAATGTCAGATACCCCCCCACACATTGGTTTTGTCAGTCTGGGTTGCCCAAAAAACCTGGTTGATTCCGAGCGAATTCTCAGCCGCTTAAGGGCAGAGGGATATGAGCTTTCCGCTACCTATGAGGGTGCAGACTTGGTGGTGGTCAACACCTGTGGTTTTATCGATGCTGCGGTGGAAGAGTCCCTGGATGCCATTGGTGAGGCTCTGCAGGAGAATGGCCGGGTCATCGTGACCGGCTGTCTTGGCGTCGATGAGGTGCGTATTCGTGAGGCGCATCCCCAAGTCCTGTCTGTAACCGGTCCCCATGCCTATGAGGCAGTGATGGAGGCGGTACATGCCCAGTTGCCGGCGCCACACGATCCCTTTACCAGCCTGTTACCGCCTGAAGGTATCAAATTAACACCGAGGCATTTTGCCTATCTGAAAATCTCTGAGGGCTGTAACCACAGTTGCAGCTTCTGCATTATCCCGGACCTGCGTGGACCACTGGTCAGTCGTCCCACTGGCGAAGTCATGCAGGAGGCGGAGCGACTGGTGGAATCCGGCGTCAGAGAGTTGCTGGTGGTCTCGCAGGATACCAGCGCCTACGGTGTCGACCTTAAGTACCGCCCGGATTTCTGGCAGGGACGGCCAGTACAAACCCGTATCCGTGAGCTGGCTGCGGCCCTGGGTGAGTTACCCGCCTGGATACGTCTGCACTACGTCTATCCCTATCCCCATGTGGATGATCTGATCCCGCTGATGGCCGAAGGCTTGATTCTGCCCTATCTCGACATGCCCCTGCAGCACGGTAATCAGCGCGTACTGCAATCGATGAAGCGTCCTGCCGCAACTGAAAAGGTGCTTTCACGCATTGCCCACTGGCGCATTCAATGTCCTGAGCTGACGTTGCGCAGTACCTTTATTGTTGGTTTTCCGGGAGAGACGGAGACAGAGTTCGAAGAGTTGCTCGATTTTCTGCGTGAAGCACAACTCGACCGTGTCGGCTGTTTTGCCTATTCGCCCGTAGAGGGTGCCCAGGCCAATGTACTGCCCGATGCGGTACCGGATGAGGTCAGAGAGGAACGTCGTGCCCGCTTTATGCAGGTGCAGACCGAGATCAGTCGTCAGCGGCTACAGGCGAAGATCGGCAGTGAAGCCATCGTTCTGGTGGATGAGGTCAAGGAGAAACAGGTGGTGGCGCGCAGTTCGGCGGATGCCCCGGAGATCGATGGCCGGGTCTTCATACCAGGCGCCTGGGAGTTGGAACCGGGAGACTTTGTCCGTGTGCGGATAACGGGTGCCACAGCCCACGATCTGCAGGCCGAGCCGCTGGAAGCGGATGAGGATTAGGGCCTGTTAATACTAATTCTGTGATTTCGGCGCATCCATGCGCCGGCCAACCCATAGCGTGAACGCAGGACAGTCTTATGAAAAGGCAGTGCCGCTGCTTTTACCGAGTTTTTTCAGAATCATTGCCAGTGGGCAGAAGCCGGTAAAGGCGGACTGCAGCAGGTTAATCCCCACAAAAGCCGTGAAGTAGAGCCAATAGGGATGATGGTAATGGGAGAGCACCACACTCAAAAGAATGGCGAAACCGGCGAAGGCCAGGACAATACGGTCGATATTCATGGATTTGCCTCTAAGCTAGTAGTTGTAGATCCTTAGAAAAAACACCCCGAGAGGTGTGAGGGATCGCCTGAAAACTACCCACGATCACTAAGTGGGCGACATATTAGCACTATCTAATATATAGTCAAGGATAGCCCCACCCATGACGATGACGACAGAAGCTCCGACATCTCAGCTCTGCTGGCTGCGTCGACTGATGGCGTCACCTGTCGGCTTTCCCCATGCCGTGGATCGGATCAAACATATCGAGACCCATATCTCGCATCTGCTATTGGTCGGAGATTTCGCCTATAAGATCAAGAAGCCCATCGACCTGGGATTTCTCGATTTCTCATCATTGGAGAAGCGCCGCGTCTGCTGTGAAGAGGACAAGCGTGTCGCTACCTCGTGAAAGATTTTGGGACATCCGAGTCCCCAAAATCGACTCGCCAACGCGACAGCCGTTATGCCCCGAC
>JAHXHT010000262.1 GCA_025656435.1 Candidatus Thiodiazotropha sp. (ex Gloverina cf. vestifex)
CGGGACTTCTTCATTGTAGATTCTCATTTTCGTAATAATAAATGGAAAATTCTACTTTTGAACCCCGTTATTTTTTGGGGGGATTACCGGGTAATTGGGAGTATCCCGCCCAGGCGGGAGGGATCATCCCCTTACCATGCCCGGAAAGGTGGTTGGATCACAGTTCCAGTCTGGCGCTTCAAAGCGGCTTGATAAAAACCTTTGAGTTGCGCCGGTAGTTGTAGAGCTCACGCTTGCGCATCGGCAGATCCTTCAGATCTCCCTGTACAAACCCATGCTCACGAAACCAGTGAGCCGTCTGCGTGGTGAGGATGAAAAGCTTTTCTATGCCTTGAGCTTTGGCAGACCGCTCCATGTGCTCAAGCAGCCGCTCCCCCCGCTCTCCCCCCCGGTAATCAGGATGTACCACAACACAGGCCAGTTCAGCCATAGACTCCTGGGCGTAGGGGTAGTGCGCCGCGCAGGCGATGACCATGCCATCCCGCTCCATCAGGGTGAAGCAGTTGATCTCAGTCTCCAGCAGCTCCCGTGAGCGACGCACCAGCATGCCTGTCTCTTCAAGCGGTTCGATCAACTCCAGCAGACCGCCCACGTCGTCGATTTGTGCGGTACGGGTCTCCTCGTAAGGTTCGGCGGTGATCAGGGTGCCGACACCGTCTCGGGTGAAGAGCTCTTTCAGCAGGGCACCGTCCAGTTTGCGATCGATCAGATGGACACGTTTGACGCCACTGCGGCAGGCGGTGAGAGCGGCATTCAGATTTTGTACCAGATCCTTCGGTAGCTGTTTGCGCCGGGCCAGCAGGGTATCAACCGCCTTTGGCACCATATTGGGGATGAGCCGGTTTCTGGAATCGGTTACCCCTTTCGCCTCTATCAGGTTGATCAATTTGTCCGCGCCCAGAGCGATGGCGACTGAGGCAGCCACATCGGCGGCACTCAGATTGAACACCTCGCCGGTGGGGGAGTAACCCAGAGGCGGTACCAGAGCAATGGCGCCGCTCGCCAGACGTTGTTCAATGCCCACGGCATCGACACGGCGTACCTCACCGGTATGGCAGTAGTCGATGCCGTCCCTGACGCCGATGGGGCGAGCGGTGACGAAGTTACCCGAAGCAACACGGATGCGCGCTCCGGCCATGGGAGAGTTGGCCAGCCCCATGGAGAGCAGGGCCTCAATCTCCACCCGTACGGTACCGGCCGCTTCCTTGACGCAGGTGAGGGCGGTGTCATCGGCAACCCGCAGGCCGTTGATATATTGCATCTCCACGCCACGGGTATTGAGTCTCTCCTCAATCTGCGGGCGAGCACCGTGCACCAGCACCAGCCGGATGCCGATACCGTGCAGCAGGGCAATGTCATGGACCAGGTTGGCGAACTCTCCGTCCGCTACAGCTTCGCCACCGAAAGCGATGACAAAGGTGCGATTCCGGTGTGCATGGATATAGGGTGACGAACCGCGAAACCAGTCGACAAAGTTATCCGGGATTCTGCTTGTGCGCTTGCTCATGTAAATATACTTAACTATCTGGTTCTAAACAGAATTGCTTGACCAGAGACTGTATCAGGTTGATCGCCGGTTGGATATGTTCCAAAGGCAGATACTCATCGGGTTGATGGGCCTGATCGATATTGCCCGGACCACAGATCACCGTCTGCATACCGAGATCGTTGAGATAAGGTCCTTCGGTACCAAAAGCAACGGCCCCCGCCGGTGAACCGGTGAGCTGCTCCATGGTCTGGATGATGGCTGCATCACGTGGGGTCTCCATCGCGGGAATACCATCGAAAACCGGCACCAGTTCCCACTGTAGACCGCTGGAAGCTAACAGCACGTCGAGCCGCTCACCCAGTTCGTTGCGCAGATCACTTATGTGCATACCGGGCAGCAGGCGTAGATCGAACTGCAGTTCGCACTGGCCGCAAATACGGTTGGGATTATCGCCGCCGTGGATATGGCCCAGATTGAGTGTCGGTACCGCAATCTCGAAAGCGGGGTTTTGATAACGCTTTTGTAGATCTTGCCGCCAGCGTATGACCTCGCCGAGTACCTGGTGCATACCGTCCAGGGCGTTGATGCCCAGATCGGGGTTGCTGGAGTGGCCCGCTTTGCCGGTAAGGCGAATCGACTCCATGGAGATACCCTTGTGCATGTGAATAGGTTTGAGGCTGGTCGGCTCACCGATCATCGCATGCCGTCCCAGCTGGCGATGCAGATCGCTCAGTGACTTGGCGCCACACATGCTGCTCTCCTCGTCTGCGGTAGCGAGAATCACCAGTGGTTGTTTCAGCTGATCCAGGGGGAGTTCACGGATCGCTTCGATGACCACAGCGAAGAAGCCTTTCATGTCCGCCGTACCCATACCATGGAGACGGCCGTCCCTTTCGGTGACTTGGAGCGGATCGCTGGCCCATTTTTCGGCGTCGAAGGGGACCGTATCAGTATGACCGGAGAGCACCAGACCCTGATCCCCGCTACCTGCTGTGGCGATGAGATTAGACTTGCCGGGGTGGCCGGGGATATCGAGAGTCTCGGTGCTAAAACCCAAAGCGGAGAACCACCCGTCGAGCAGCTCGATGACATTGGCATTGCCCATATCCCAAGCGGGATTGACGCTGCTGACGGAGGGGGCGGCAATGAGTGCGTGTAGCATGTCGAGGAAAGCGGGTGTTTTCATGGGATGATTCTGTGATGATGCGGCTTCATACGCAATAGGCATTTTTTAGAGACAAGGCATGAGTTTTGTAACAGGCTCAATTTCGTCGATGCTTGAAAAAAGCCCGGGTCTTTGCTTTGTTTAAGACACCCAGGGGGTTTTCCCAGGACTATGGACCAGACTGTATGCGTCTCTACATCAGGCACCCCTCGGATGTGCCTATCGACTTCCAATTGGGTGGCCGGGCCGACACAAGGCGGGAGCATCTGAGCAACTATAGTGATGGCGGACTTTGCTTCGTGGCCAGTCAGTGGGTCGAACCCGGCCTGGAGATTCATTTCGCCATACCCATCACGCCGCCCCAGTTCCACGCCACTGGTGTGGTGGTCTGGTGCAGGCGGGAAGGTGAGGAGTATCAGGTAGGTGTCAAATTCACTGAGGAAGAGACAGCTTATGCGGTACGCATGGTGGAGCCGCTTTGCTATATCGAACACTATCGGCAGAGTGTCAGAGAGACGGAGGGCCGTCAGCTGAGTGGTGAAGAGGCCGCTTTGGAATGGATCGATAAATATGCCGACCGCTTTCCGAATTGAGATGAACGATTCTCACCTGCATGCTTCTAATGATGAAGTTTTTTGCTCTCAAGACTCAGTAAAGATGTGAACAAAGATGATAGATTGTCTGGGAATCAATGATGAGAACTGTTTCAGTCTATTTTCTATGTATGTTGCACGAAATCAAGCGTGTCGCTACCTCGTGAAAGATTTTGGGACATCCGAGTCCCCAAAATCGACTCGCCAACGCGACAGCCGTTATGCCCCGACCGT
>JAHXHT010000263.1 GCA_025656435.1 Candidatus Thiodiazotropha sp. (ex Gloverina cf. vestifex)
AATGCACTGTTTTTCTTCGCTCATGGCAGTTTTGAAGCAAGCGAGAGGAAACGTTCGCTGACAAACGATTCGTTCAGAGCTTCCCTAACGGCAGAGGGATTTGCGCTATTTCGCCAGCAATCTATCCAGTTGATTGGCGAATGCCTGACGGTCAGCCTGGCTGAAAGATGGAGGCCCGCCTGTATCCACACCACTACCACGCAGTGTATCCATAAAGTCACGCATGGTAAGACGTTGGCGAATATTCTCTTTTGTATAGAGCTCACCCCGCGGATTCAAAGCCAGTGCGCCTTTGTCTATCACCTCAGAGGCCAAGGGGATATCCGCAGTAATCACCAGGTCATCTGCATGGGTCTCCTGCACGATATGGTTGTCAGCGACATCGAACCCTGCGGCAACCTGCACAAAGCGGATGAACCGGGATTTTGGGATAGTGATCGGTTGATTGGCTACTAGCGTTACAGATACGCCGACCCGCTTGGCCGCCCGAAACAGGATCTCTTTGATGACTTTTGGGCAGGCATCGGCATCAACCCAGATGTGTTTCAGGCTCATACTTCATTTCTTTGCATTAACATAGTGGCTGAGCATTATAACGCGCTTCATGTTTGGCCACATGAAGTTGCGACGAATGAAATTCATACGTCTGTACGCGAGCCCGGATCCCATTGAGCTGAATTGAAGCATCCAAGATTAAATAAAAGGCCAGTTCGGCATTTCATTGGCAGAAAGCAAAGAAATGTTCGGACTTTAGCCTGGAGATCTGTTAGAGTCCGCGCTTTCCCGGTGCCTGACCGGTCAGCACCCTTGGTGATATGGATCACCGGAAAGATAGTTGAGCCGTGAGCCCCGCCCAACAGTGGGCATTCCGCTTATTTAGAGAATATCCTCATCCAGCCAGGACCGGCTCCCACCAGTGAAAGCTGAGACAGGGAGGGCAAGACTGGAGTAAAAACCCCCATGTCATTCGATACTCTCGGCCTTTCGGCCGATCTTCTGCGTGCCGTCAGCGAACAGGGCTACACAGAACCCACCCCAATCCAACGTCAAGCAATCCCGGTCATTCTGTCAGGTAAAGATGTCGTGGCTGGCGCACAGACCGGTACCGGGAAAACCGCTGGCTTTACGTTACCGCTACTGCAACGATTGAGCGAAAACAGTGGGCAAAATGGCCGTCGCCCGGTCAGGGCGCTGGTGCTTACACCAACCCGCGAGTTGGCAGCGCAAGTTGGCGCCAGCGTAGAGACGTATGGACGTCACCTAGCGCTACGCTCAGCAGTTATTTTTGGTGGTGTGAAGATTAACCCTCAGATCGAGAAGCTACGTCGAGGTGTCGATATCCTGGTCGCAACACCAGGCAGACTGCTTGATCATGCGAGTCAGAAAACGGTGGATCTCTCTCAGATTGAGATTTTGGTACTCGATGAAGCCGACCGGATGTTGGATATGGGTTTCATCCACGATATTCGTAAGGTACTGGCACTCTTGCCTAAGAATGGCGCACGTCAGAATCTGCTTTTCTCTGCCACCTTCTCCAATGAGATTAAGCAACTTGCAGACCGTCTGCTCAATACACCTGAACTGATTGAAGTGGCCCGTCGAAACACCACGGCTGAACTGATTGATCAATTGGTTCATCCGGTGGATAAAAGTCGTAAACGTGAAATGCTGAGCCATATGATAGGTTCGCGAAATTGGCGTCAGGTACTGGTTTTCACCCGTACTAAACATGGCGCCAACCGTCTGGCCCAACAGCTGGAAAAGGATGGACTCAGGGCGGCTGCCATTCACGGTAATAAAAGTCAGGGTGCTCGTACCCGCGCACTAGCAGAATTCAAATCGGGTGATGTGAGGGTACTGGTAGCGACTGACATTGCAGCCCGAGGGCTGGATATCGACCAACTGCCGCACGTGGTGAACTATGAGTTGCCCAACGTCCCGGAGGACTATGTGCACCGTATCGGTCGTACCGGTCGAGCTGGCAACGAGGGTGAGGCCATTTCACTGGTCTGTGTGGATGAGCTCAAGCTGCTGAGTGATATCGAACGGCTGTTAAAACGAAAAATCCCCAAAGAAGTGATCGAGGGATATGAGCCTGACCCGAGTATTCGGGCGGAACCCATTCAACGCGGCGGTAAATCCCAAGGACGTCCTCAAGATCGTCAGAAGACCCAAAGCCGTAAATCTAACCCGTCGTCAGCTAGGAATACTGCGAGAGGTAACGGAAATACCAAGCAGAAACGTGTTGCCGCCGGAGAAACCGGCAGTGATTCAAAACCGCCACGAAAGCGTGTTCGTCGCCATACCGGTGAGGCCCAGTCAAGTTCACAGCATCGGAGATCTCGATCTGCAAGTGCGAGGGAAAAACCTGCTTTGTTGGGTGGAAACTCCTCTGAAGATTGAGCAGATTAGCTTGTGCTAACAGGCCCTAAGATAGGCCATGGACGGCAATCTTGAATCATTCGTGGCGCTTAACTGAGTCATCAGACGGCATCTTCATCGCCGATGATCTTCGCAGTTTTGTGGGTGAGTCCAGGATGGTTCCTGAGTATATAGCCAGCTGTATGCACCCGCAGTATGGCTTCCTGAAGATTGCTGCGAAGTGTGGCGTTGGGGGAGTCGAGATGTTCTGCGAGTTTTTTTAGCGAGACCTCCACATGATGTTCACGGACCGCTACTGGTAGTTTGAGTCGTGTGGCGAGATTCAGGAAAGGATCCAGGGGGGCCACATAGCTTAGATCTGGTATATGCACTCGCTCTGAGTAAACCAGAATCACCCCATCGGGAATGACCTTCAGTCGCTCCTGATATTGGCTTGCCTGCTCCTCGCTGACACTGGGATCTCCACTAATCACCGATCTGATGATTGCCGTCATAGCGCGTGCTGAATCCATATTTGGCTCACAAGATAGGATCGCCGCCATCAGTCGTCGTTGCGCTTCGCTGAGCTGCCTGGCCTGATAACCTGACATGCGGAACTGCCGTTGGTCGGCCATGTTGCGAAGAAAAACCTCTGTATAAGTGGCGTACCTGGAGGTGTAGTGAAACAGTTCCTCAGCACATCCCCCCCATCCCAAATGGAATTTGGGATAGTAGTGGCCATCGACATTTTTAGAGACGGTTTTCATCGTTCATCTGTCAGTTGCCTTACAAATCCAGCTTGGGGCAGTTTCTCTAATCATCGGCAGGCGTTGTCCACGTTGTCAAATTCTGATCCGGCGCTCTCTGAAAACCGAGATGTTAAGTATTTGAGAGAAAACATGAGAAAGGCCTAAGATCTCTATGTTTTCAGACGAAATGGCAGCAAACTCCCATTTTTTCCGGCTTTCAGAATGAAAATCATCTTCGTCCTCGATTGTCTAGGGAAGCTCTGAACGAATCCATCGATTGAGGGATAATGGTGCACATTCTAGGCCAATCATTATATAGACCCCATGAAGCAAACA
>JAHXHT010000264.1 GCA_025656435.1 Candidatus Thiodiazotropha sp. (ex Gloverina cf. vestifex)
GGTCGGGGCATAACGGCTGTCGCGTTGGCGAGTCGATTTTGGGGACTCGGATGTCCCAAAATCTTTCACGAGGTAGCGACACGCTTGCGGCGTCTCCTGCCTCTACGATATTTGCCGCTACCTGCGGCGGGGCGGGGTCTCGCTCCTGAGTCCGGCCTTAACAAGGAAGGTGAGAGGAAAACGGGACAGATTTACTTTTTCAGCAACCGCGAACTAGCCGTTATTATAAGCACTACCAGCACAACTATTTCTGAGCATGGTATTACTACATAGACTATCTATTAAGCTATTGATATTAAATCTAAAAAATGGCTTGTTTTCAATCTAGTGGGATTTATCGATACCCCTTGCTCGGCATGCTCAACAGCAGGGGAGGCAACAGTAATATGAGACCGGCAAACCTACTGCGCGAACGCGGAAGTGTGGGTAGCTCCTACCGAACCAGGCGCCGCTCAAGTAACGACTGCATGTCTCGTCGCCCATCCAGGACGCAATGAACAAAGACGTCCTGCCCGATGACCTCGTAGATGACGCGATACGGCTTGAAGTGGACCTCCCGGTAATTCGTCACGCCGATCCGATCCAGTTCGGGCGGGATATGGCCTCGCATGGGTAGTTCGGCAAGGCTCGAACAGAGCGGTTCCAGTTGCTCCAACACGTACGTTGCCTTCTCCACCGAGTCATGGATTGCAACGTAACGGTAGATGTCGATCAGGTCGTGTTCCGCTTCTTCTGAAACCAGGACGCGATAGCGTGTCACCCGGTGCTTTCCTTGATGCGTTTGCGGATATCTGCGAAGGCCGTTTTTACGGGCTTGCTGCGCCCCTCTCGAATGCACTTGGAGCTCTGCGCCAGCATCTTGAGCAGCGCCAGCGATTCCTGGGTTTGTTCGTAACTGGCGATGTCCTGGAGAACCGCTTTGGCTTCACCGTGTTGGGTGATCACCATGGTCCGCTGGCCCTCGTTGACGTCTCGTAAGGCCTCGGCCGTATGACTTTTGAGGTAGCTGATGGGTTTGACCGATTCGCTGAGTTTCATAATGTGCCCGCCGTATCTCTGATTCTAGAACGTACCAAATATAGTCCATATTTGGTGCCAACGCAAAGCGGACCACGGTTTTAAGAGGTGCCAGCTGGAACCGGTGGGAGCAAAGGTCACCGGCCGTTTAGTGTAGCTTTTATGTCGTGTAATTTGAGAATATGTTTGTTAAACAATGCGTTAACGCCTTTGCGGTAGGAGTAATGGGTAATGGGTGATAAGAATTAAGTTAAATAAAACAATTGGTTACAACAAAAACACACACCATGAAGCAAGGGGCTGAAAAACTGTAACCTGTAGTGTAGCTTTTATGCTGTTGATATTAAAAATATCCCGACAAAACAACGTTGTAACACCTGTGCATCATAGGGGTGTGTTGAGTTGCCTTAGCGGCTTTAGACATCGATCTGATCTGACTTATTCGAAGGTGTAGTGCTTTTCGACGTCTTTAAGGATCTCCCAGGTGCACTTCATGCCGGCGGGAAAAGTCACCAGATCACCGCGACCGAACTCCTGGGGTTCGCCCCCCTCGGGGGTGACGATTACCTTGCCGCGCAGGAAATAGCAGATTTCAGTCTGGTCGTACTTCCAGTCGAATTTCGAGACCTCCTTCTCCCAGATCGGCCAGTCGTAGACCCCCTGGATCTCAAGCTTCATGCTGGAAGGGCGGTGTTCGCAGAGTATTTTTAAATCGCTCATGGTATCCGTTCAAACAATGTGGAGGGTACGGCACTTGGGCGGACCCGTGAAACAGATCGCAGAGTGTAACGCGAAAGGGGTGGGAGGTTAACTCAGGGAAGCGAGGGTGGGGCAGGATATCTCGAAAAAGGTTGGTGGCGGCATGATGCGGCAGGGCCGCACCGGAGATCGCTGAAGCCACATCTATTCGCAGTCATCTGATGCAGACTCACCGTCATCGGAAAAGGCCTTAGGCTCCATCTCGATCTGAATGGAAACATCAGCATCCACGATGATACCTTTGTGCCAGGCATTGGCATACTCAGGCTTAAAGGTGCCAACATTGTAGGAACCCCTATCAACGGTAAAACTGAACTCACCCGCCTTGTCGGTATAAGCTCGATGCAGAACGACACCGCTCTCCGCATTCACCAGCATCCGCTGATCGCCATGGAAGGCTGAAAGCCGAGGCGATTAGTCCCCGATAGGCGTAGGCGCGGTTGTATGGCCGTAATTGTGACTGTTAGGGAACGATGTAGGGCATACAGAGAGCGCATCCGAAACGCCGTAGAGTCATTTGCGGGAGTCATGATGGAGTAGTGCACAAGCAGCTCTGCTGCAATGTGCAATACGGAATCGTGGCGGACGCAGGACGGTCGGGGCATAACGGCTGTCGCGTTGGCGAGTCGATTTTGGGGACTCGGATGTCCCAAAATCTTTCACGAGGTAGCGACACGCTTGAAGAAAACGCTCACGTCGTGTCTGCTTCTTCTTGGCGCTGTAGTTCAGTGAGGCGAAAGTTGTTTGCTTCATGGGGTCTATATAATGATTGGCCTAGAATGTGCACCATTATCCCTCAATCGATGGATTCGTTCAGAGCTTCCCTAACGGTCGCAATTACGGCCATACAACCGCGCCTACGCCTATCGGGGACTAATCGCCTCGGCTTTCAGCCTTCCATGGCGATCAGCGAAGGAAAGCCCAAGAACAGCCGCAGACCGGGACTGAGTGCGCGGCAGAAGAAGCGTAATCGCCAGCGCTCCAGCATTAGAGCCCGAGTTGAGCACTTGTTCCGGGTTATCAAGCGCCAGTTTGGCTACACCAAGGTTCGATACAAGGGGCTGGCGAAGAACCAGACTCAAGTATTCGCCTTGATGGGGTTGGTGAATATTTACCTATTGAGGAATCAACTGAGGGCATAGTACGCCCAAAATCCATCTGAAGGGCGGAAAATGGCCTTCAGGTGAACAAAAAACGGTGAAATGCACTGTTTTTCTTCGCTCATGGCAGTTTTGAAGCAAGCGAGAGGAAACGTTCGCTGACAAACGATTCGTTCAGAGCTTCCCTAACTACGCTCCTCGCGCCTTGATTGATGCTTTTTTAGCTTCGACAGTGGCAATTAATTAGTGCTAACAGGCCCTATAGCCTAGCCAAAAAATACAGGGAAGGTCCCATTGCGCCTCTATCCGCCTATCTGGTTTCTGCTTTTTGCCGCCGCAATCTACTGGACAAGAGGCCTATGGCCTTTGTCATCAGAGCTGATGGCCGGGAGTAAAGTACTCTCAATTGTATTGATAGTGTCGGGGCTGATGCTGGCTATATGGGCGACTGTCACACTCAGATCCTTCCATACCACTTCACACGCTGATCGCCATGGAAGGCTGAAAGCCGAGGCGATTAGTCCCCGATAGGCGTAGGCGCGGTTGTATGGCCGTAATTGTGACTGT
>JAHXHT010000265.1 GCA_025656435.1 Candidatus Thiodiazotropha sp. (ex Gloverina cf. vestifex)
TGCACTGTTTTTCTTCGCTCATGGCAGTTTTGAAGCAAGCGAGAGGAAACGTTCGCTGACAAACGATTCGTTCAGAGCTTCCCTAGATGACCCATTCAGACAAAGGCGGCAAGTAAGTCGCCCAATCAGAACCGTGTCTGAACCTGTTTCCTTAGAGATATCTCCAATCCCCACCACCTTTACCGGCAGCCAATGGCTGCCAGCGAAGCATCTGATACTGGAAGATGCAGGGCTCGATAGCCAATCACCGGTCACCGCGGGCAAACCCCTCACCCGTCGCATCATGCTGATTGCCGACGGTCTGATGGCTTCTCAATTGCCTTCGATAACTCAGAAAGTCCCTGAAGGCATCAAGCCTTACGAAGAGCGTCCGCAACTCACTGATACCCCACGTAAATCAGGCATCAGCAGCAGCCGGCTAGCATGTCATCACGCTGATACCAACTCAATCCGGGCACTATACGCTCCCACCCATTGACGTAGCTTGGTGGAACACTGATCTGGACAGGCAGGAAACCTCACGACTCCCCGCCATTGAGTTGGATGTCAAGGCCAACCCAGCAGCTACTGCCCCCATCAACACATTTCAAGACACCGTCGATACGCCCACCAATGAGATAGCACCACAACCAGTTGGAGAGCTATTGGACGGTACTCCCCTTGCCGCTGACAACGGCAATCGGTCTTGGTTGGTTTGGTTATTGGGAGCCGCATGGCTTGCCACCTTGCTGGCCTGGTGGTACACACATCGCAAAACAAAAACACCACCAGTCAAATCCCCGCAGCCGGAGACAGCACCACCCCCCCTGGCCCAGCGGGAGTCGGCAGAAGCTGTAGATAGAGTTAAAAAGTGCCTATAACCACGCCAACGCTCCCGCTGCAAGGGAGTCATGGCTAAAATGGGGCCAAGCACAATGGCCGGAGAATCCTCCGAAGAATCTTACCCGACTGGCTGGCAGATGTGATGCTGAGTTGTCAGCAGTGATATTGACCTTGGAGAAGACCCTATACAGTCCGGGAGAAGAGAGCGGATGGGCTGAATTTGATCCCGACATGCTCAATATGCCACATACGCAAGAGCAGCCGCGAGAGCGTGAGGAGGAGCATCTGTTACCACTCAACCCGTAGGTCGAGCCGGGAGTCACTCCTCTTCCCAATCCCCATAATCGAAAGTAATCTCATGATGAGGCTCGATGTCATGCACGGCAAAGAGATCAAAACCGTCGAACTCTGCATTCCCCTCATCCTGGTGATTCAGGTATCGCAACAGGTTTCTGCCGCTGCGCCCCACAGGGGACTCCCCCTCCTCGAATACCCAGAGAACGTAGGTACCGTCACGCTTGGCGTATGGCCCCTCATAGGTACCGATATATTCACCCTTGCCGATACCTACTTTTGCAAAAAGACCGTTTCCGTGAATTTTTGATGATGCCCTGTAGACAATGTCCCCGAGCCGCGTTTTTTTCTTAGGAGTTCCCGCCATGCCCTCGTTTGCCTCTCAATACCTGACTCGGCACGCTAACGGGACAACTGTCTCCGTAAACCGCCATAATTGCACGAAGCTCCTTCAATACCTTGAGTCGTGCCAGATCATCCAGTACAGACAATTCGGGCAATACCACGCCCTGCTCTAGCAAGCGGATATCGTCTCTGACCGACTGACACCCCTTCTGGCAAAGGACGTCAATACAATGTTCAATCTGTTTGTTTCGCATGATCGAATACCGCGTGCCGACACTTGGCTTCATTAGAGTTCACTCATGAAGCCATAAGGTACCGGGAACCATAGCACTATTCAAATTTCTAACAAGATTCAATAGGATTGCCTGTTATGATACTCACTTTCCCGTATAAGGAATAAAAATGCCCTGGATTAAACGTTTACTGATACCTGCACTGCTGCTTTCAATGTCCACCGTTTATGCTGAGTGGGGCGAAGGTTGGGATCCGATCGATCCACCCATCGCCACATCTGTTCCTGACGGCAAGGTGGAAGTCGTTGAATTCTTCTGGTACGGCTGCCCACACTGCTACAGCATGGAACCTGCCCTGGAGGTTTGGCTCAAAAATAAGCCTGAAAACGTTGTTTTTAAACGAGTTCCCTCCCCATTGAATGCCGGCTGGACCGTTCATGCTCAGTTCTACTACGCGGCAGAGGCACTGGGTGTCACTGATCAACTACACGAACCTCTGTTCGAAGCCATGCTTGTTAAAAAACGCAAGTTATTCGACAAGAACTCTCTGATTGATTTCGCCGTTGAAAAGGGTGTCGACAGACAAAAATTCAGCGATGCCTGGAACTCGTTTGGTGTCTACGTCAAGGTCCAACAAGCGCGCAAACTGGGTCAGCGATACGGTCTGGACGGGGTTCCTGCAATTGGGATCGACGGCAAATATAAAACCAGCGGTAGCTTGGCCGGCACTTACAGTCGTATGTTCGAGATTGTCAGTCAATTGGTAGCCGAGGCCTCAAATCCAACACATTAGCGGGCCAGTCAACTTCACAACTGGGAAAACCGTGTCGAACTGACGCTTGATTCATCCAGCTTGGATTGTTGACCCACCGCTCACATCGCCCGGAATGGCGCACTGATCAGAATAAACTTAGGGCCTTTTTACAGGCCCTAAGTTCTCCATCACTCGGGGTTACCTGCCAACCAGGAGCCCTTGTCCTGTAAGAAATCCATATACTTTGTGGAGAAATCAGGCACTACGGAAGACTCGACGCAGGGTCTGGCAAGCAGAGTATGAGCCCAGTCCATTATCTCTGCTGAGTGGCTTGAAGTGATTTCAGGACGGCGTGTCGCCAGAATAGACTGCCGCATAAAAAAAGGTGCATAGGCCATATCCACCAGGGAGAAGTGCTCCTTGTCACCAAACAGGCTTTGACGCAAAGGTGGCAGCAGCCGCTCTAGATTCTTATTCAATTCACTGAGCTTTTCGTAGAATAGGGACTCATTTTCTGCCATCGCAAGTCCGTGCTGCAGCATCAGAAGCCCAGAACCGAACTCGATCCAGGACTTGTGCTGAGCTCTGCGCAAAGGATCACCCGGGTGCAACCTCGGTGGATTGACCTCATCGAGATAATCGAGGATCACCGAAGACTCGAATAGCACCTCATCGTCCACCAGCAGCAGGGGCACCTTACCCAAGGGTGAAAGTTGTCTGAACCACTCAGGCGGATCATCCAGCTCGATATATTCGATATCATGGAGCACCCCCTTCTCCCGCAAGACAATGACGGCTCGCTGAACGAAAGGGCAGAGGACGAAACTGACCAATTTGATACTCATGATGACAAACTGCCAGACTATCCACTCGAGCACAACCACCCGATTTCAATAACTTTTCTTCCGCTGATCGCCATGGAAGGCTGAAAGCCGAGGCGATTAGTCCCCGATAGGCGTAGGCGCGGTTGTATGGCCGTAATTGTGACTGTTA
>JAHXHT010000266.1 GCA_025656435.1 Candidatus Thiodiazotropha sp. (ex Gloverina cf. vestifex)
AACAGTCACAATTACGGCCATACAACCGCGCCTACGCCTATCGGGGACTAATCGCCTCGGCTTTCAGCCTTCCATGGCGATCAGCGTATGATCAGCTGAGAGTCAATCCTCCGGACGCAGACAGATGCATGCGCTTCCACACCGGTACTCGGCGGCGCATCGCGAGGGTCATAGTCTTGCAGATCGAATTCATGGTTACATGCATGCCTCTCGATAATTCACAGGTCAACCGATTTGTTCTCCGCATCATCCACCAACATCAATCGCTCTGCTGTTAGAATAGCATCGACTCAAAAAGTAAATATCATCATGGACCTCTCCTCCCTTTTCCCTTCCAGCGTATCCCTCGTCCTGGCCGATGACGAGATGTGGCATAGGCCCGTAAGGGATGAGGAAGAGACCTTGATCACCGAGTCTGTTGAAAAACGGCAGCGGGAGTTCAGGGCGGGCAGACAAGCGGCCCATACCGCGCTTGCACAGCTACAGGCGCCAGATATACCAATTCTTCGTGGGGAGAGAAGGGAGCCTGTCTGGCCAGAAGGTTATATCGGCAGTATTGCCCACTGCCGGGATCTCTGTCTCGCCGTGTGCGCCATCGATGGAGAGATCGCCGGGCTGGGTATAGATGTAGAGCCCCTGACACCCCTGCCGAAAGGAGTTGACCGCTATATCCATACCGAGGCAGACACCAAGATCATGCAAGAAGGACAAGACCACTACCCTGAGCGGCTGGTCTTCAGCGCCAAAGAGAGCCTATACAAATGCTACTATCCACTGATAGGGCGTTATTTCGGATTTCAGTCGGTGAGCTTAGTTGATATTGATAACGGCTGCTTCAGTTTTGAAACGACCGAGAGATGCGAGATCTCATTTCCTTCACAGATGACATTTCACGGCCGCTATCTGTTCGATTCAACCCATCTCTACACTGCCTGTTATCTGATTAGGAATTGATCAGCGCATCAGTACGGAGACTGCAGTGGCATTCCAACGATCCCCGCCCACAGGAGGCTTACCACTGCTGTTCCATAGATCTGCGGTCTGTTCAGGCGAGATGGAGTTCATCTTCGACTCAATCGCTTCACGTCGCAGTGCAGCGATAAACTTGTCTCTACCGGCCAGATCGATCAGCGCATGGTAGTCCATCTCCCTGGAAAACTCATCGTTCAACATATCGAGAGCATCATCCAAAAGATGCGCTTCAATAAGCGTTTCAGCCCGACTCTCCATAGCCCGCCTTTCCAGGCGTTTTTTCTCCTTTTCGAGCCAGATAAGCTCACCTTTACGGAACATCTCCTCATTCCAGATCTCAACCGCCACCTTCACATGGCTGGAGGTAAGCTGGGGAAAATCTTTAGAAAGGCGCTTAAGCTGCGCTATCGCTTCACGTGCGACTTCAACAAATTGGTTCTGTTCATCCATTCAGGGGTTTCCGGCAATAGACTCTATCTCACTATGTCGTCTGTCTGCTCAAATCCTTTACCTTTGGCTCAGAACAACACGGCAGGGATGGCGGGAACTGGTGGCAGGCCGTATACTCTGCACCTCCCGAAAGCGACCCTCTCCCACACCATGTACAGCGTCACCAAAGAAGTCCATTTCTGCTATGGACACAGACTTCTCAACCATCAGGGAAAATGCCGTCATCTACACGGGCATAATGCCACCGCTGTAATTCGCCTCGAATCCAATGAACTCAACGAACTGGGTATGGTGTGCGACTTCAGCGATATCGGGGATTATGTCAAGGTTTGGATCGGTGAAACCATCGACCACAACATGTTGTTACACGAAGCCGATCCGGTATTGCCGGGTCTGCAGGCTGCAGGAGAGCGTATCTACGTGATGCAGGCCAATCCGACAGCTGAAAATATTGCCAAGCTCATATTCGACCATGTCTCTGCCGGTGGATTTCCTGTTGTGGAGGTCTCCATCTACGAAACTGACAGTGCACTGGCCAGCTACCGGCGAGAATTAGTCAGAAAGGACGCTGAAGCAGACTAGGGGCGACTGATGCTGCCCCCATTCAGCTATCCAAGCTCGTTATAGCCCCGCTCTTCATGCAACACGATATCGAGACCCTCAATCTCCTGTTCCTTGTCGACCCGCAGACCGACTAAGCTATCCACCAGCTTGAGAATCGCAAAGCTGGCAACTGCAGTAAAGACCAGGGTAACGACGATACCGATGGTCTGCACCGTCAACTGGCCACCCATGCTGGTGATGCCGTCAGCAAAACCATAGCCAGAGAAGACGCCCAGCGAGGTGGATGAGAATATACCCGCCAGGAATGTCCCCAAGATGCCACCGACGCCATGCACGGGAAAGACATCCAACGAGTCATCGATCTTCAATACCTGCTTCAGGTAGTTAGTGGCTGAAAAGCAGATAATGCCGGCCAGCAGCCCGATCACCAGAGCGCCGGCAGGCCCGACAAAGCCGGAAGCCGGGGTAATGGTGCCCAAACCGGCCACCATGCCGGTCACTGCACCCAAGGCGCTGGGCTTGCCGAATTTGATCCATTCACGCACCAACCAGGTCATGGCGCCGGTGGCGGCTGAGATATGGGTCACCAACATAGCCATTGACGCACTGCCGTCCGCAGCAAGTGCACTGCCGCCATTAAATCCGAACCAGCCGACCCACAGCATGCCGGCGCCGGTAATGGTCATGGTCATGGTCATGTTGTGGGGCATCATGGAAGAAGTACCGAAGCCGTGACGGGGTCCCATCACCATGGCTGCCACCAATGCCGCCACACCGGCAGTGATATGCACCACAGTGCCGCCAGCAAAGTCATAGAGCCCCATTTCACCCAGCCAACCGCCGCCCCAGACCCAATGCGTGACGGGTACATAAACAATGAATAGCCAGAGCGCACTGAACAACAGCATCGCAGAGAAGCGCATGCGCTCAGCGAAACCACCGACGATCAAGGCCGGGGTAATAATCGCGAATGTCATCTGAAACAACATAAAAAGCGATTCCGGGATATCACCAGAAAGGGTTTCTTTCCCGATACCCGCCATCAATACTTTACTGAAATCTCCAATCCACGCATTACCCTCGCCGAATGCCAGACTATAGCCGGCCACCAGCCAGAGAATCGACACCAGTCCGGCAATAGCAAAACACTGCATCAGGACAGACAGGACATTGTTGGTCCGCACCAGGCCACCGTAAAACATTGCCAGGCCGGGCAAGGTCATGAACAGCACCAGGGCAGTCGATGTCATGATCCATCCCGTATTGGCGGCACTCATGCCTGACTCATCAGCCATCCCCAGCCCTGGAGAGAGCATGGCGGCAGCCGCCAATATCCAAGCGTGTCGCTACCTCGTGAAAGATTTTGGGACATCCGAGTCCCCAAAATCGACTCGCCAACGCGACAGCCGTTATGCCCCGACCGT
>JAHXHT010000267.1 GCA_025656435.1 Candidatus Thiodiazotropha sp. (ex Gloverina cf. vestifex)
GTGCAATACGGAATCGTGGCGGACGCAGGACGGTCGGGGCATAATGGCTGTCGCGTTGGCGAGTCGATCTTGGGGACTCGGATGTCCCAAAGTCTTTCACGAGGTAGCGACACGCTTGATAGATTTCCCCGACCCGTTTGGGCAGTTCTGTAGAGATTGTCGCCTTTTCGACCCGGTTCAATGATCCGTTACACATCATGCAGCGGGTAAAAGGCGCAACAAGTCGATAGAGATCAAGCCGCTTGAAGAGCTCCGTAATCTGCTCTTTTGTATCCAAAGCGTGGATAAAACAGCCGTGGGTGATCTCCCGGCGCATCAGCAGACCGCGATCGCGCGTCAACAGGATTCGCCGATCTCTCACTGAGATTTCTGCAAGACGTGCATCACCGGCATCATTGAAAAAAAGCGTATCGAAACCCAGCAACCGCAAATATCTGGCCAGTTTTCCCAGATGGGCGTCGGCCAGGAAACAGGGCTGGCGCAACGGCTTGTCACGAAGACGCAACAGCGGTGTGACATCCAGGCTTTCAAACATGGGATAGAGGCTGATCTGATCACCAGCGTTCGGCAGATAGTCGAATCCCACAGACTCACCATTGGCCAGAATCAGTTCAATCTCGGTATGCGGCACACCCAGGTTTTCGATCAGATGCTTGATGCTCTGAGTCGGCTTGATGGGATATTCAAAGGCGCGCTTGCGCAGGTCGCTCGGCAGGAAATCATTCAGCTCTTCGTAGAAACGCAGACTGATCCGTGCCATGAGATCAGAAATCGAACTCCGCCCAAATCGGGCAGTGGTCGGAAGGCTTCTCCATACCCCGGATATCGTAGGCGATACCCACATCATGACAACTGGCAATCAACGGCGCTGTCGCAAGCATCAGATCAATACGCAAACCCCGTTTGGGATCACGATCAAAACCACGACTGCGATAGTCAAACCAGCTGAACCTATCATCCACCTCGGGTTTCAACTTCCGATAACAATCCTGCAGTCCCCAGTCCATGAGGGCCTGCAGCCATTCCCGCTCCTCCGGCAGAAAACTGCACTTGCCGGTTCTGAGCCAACGCTTGGCGTTATCCTCACCTATACCGATATCGATATCGAGCGGCGCCACATTCATATCCCCGATCACCAGCAAGGGCTCTGAGGGGTCGTGTTCCGTTTTCAGCTTATCTAACAGATCCGCATAGAACTTGCGTTTGGCGGGAAACTTCACCTCGTGGTCACGGCTCTCGCCTTGGGGAAAATAGCCGTTGATCACTGACAACGGAGTGCCCTTTGGCGAGGTGTATCGAGCAGTAATCAATCGACGTTGCGCCTCCCCCCCGTCATGCGCAAAGCCCATACTCACCTGTTCTGGCTCAAGCGTCGAAAGCAGCGCCACGCCGTAGTGAGTCTTCTGACCGTGAAAGCGAGCGGTGTAACCCAGGGACCCAATCATATCCAGGGGGAAATCAGCATCCTGCACCTTGCTCTCCTGGATACCGATAATATGGGGATCGTAAGTCGCCTTGAGTTGACTCAGTTGATGTTCGCGTGCACGAATACCATTGGTATTGAAGGAAACAACTTTCATTACACTAGATCCATTCTCATCAGGTGGTCGGTGATTCCGGTGCGGACCTGCCGCATCATAGTCGTTCGGTTCAGAACAAACTCAGAATTGCTTCGTCTTAGACTATCATGAGCCCAGCACCGGCTCTAGGTCAGTTCCCCCAACCTGCTGACGGTTGTTTTTAACCACCACTATGGTGATGATAATAATGTTGTAGTTCATCAGGTAGATCACAAAATGCTTATTGTTATTTCACCCGCCAAAACACTCGATTACGAAACCCCGCCGGTTACTAAAACCCACACCAAGCCGGCCATGCTGAAGCAGTCCCAACAGTTGATCGACAACCTGCGCAACTACTCCGCGTTGGATCTGGCCGAGCTGATGAAACTGAGCATGAAACTGTCAGAGCTCAACTTCGACCGCTACCACGACTGGCGGACGCCGTTCACCACCAAGAACGCCAAGCAGGCAGCATTGGCCATGAAAGGGGATGTCTATACCGGCCTGGATGCGGAAAGTCTCGAGGAAGATGACCTCAAATTTGCCCAGCAACACCTGAGAATTCTCTCCGGGCTCTACGGCGTTCTCAGGCCCCTCGATCTGATGCAGCCCTACCGGCTGGAGATGGGCACCAAGCTGCCCAACGAACAGGGCAAGGATCTCTACGCCTTCTGGGGTGAAGGCATCACCCAGGCGATCAACAAGGCACTCAAGACACAGGGCGATGACATCCTGGTCAACCTTGCCTCCAACGAATACTACAAATCGATCAAACCCAAGCTGGTGAAGGGCCGTATCATCACACCCCAGTTCAAGGAGAAAAAGAACGGCACTTACCGCATGATCGGCGTCTATGCGAAAAAGGCCCGTGGCCTCATGAGCCGCTACATTATCGAAAACCGTCTCGATGACCCGGAGCAGATCAAAGGCTTCAAAACAGATGGCTACCGCTTCAGCAAGCAGCAGTCAAAGGACGACCAATGGGTATTTATCCGCGGCTGATCGATTCCCACGTTCACTTCGACGATGCCAGTTTCGACGCGGATCGGGCTGAGGTACTGCAACGGGCACAGCAGGCGGGCGTCGAAGCGCAGATCATTCCTGCCATAAAAGCTGACTGGTGGCCGAGAATCCGCCAACTCTGCCAGGCCGGTAGCGGGCTGCATGCAACTTACGGGCTGCACCCCATGTATCTCGCCGACCATCTTCCTGAGCATCTCGACAGCCTGCGCGATTGGATCGAACAGGAAAACCCGGTAGCCATCGGTGAGTGCGGTCTCGATTTCTATATCGATAACCCACAACCAGAGACCCAGCAGTTCTACTTTGAACAGCAACTTGAACTGGCCCGACAGAGCCACCTGCCGGTGATTATTCATGCCCGCCGTTCGGTCGAGGCGGTCATCAATACCCTGCGGCGCTATCCCGGTGTGACCGGTGTTCTGCACAGCTATGCCGGCAGTGAACAGCAGGCCAGACAGCTGATCGACATGGGTTTCTATCTCAGCTTCGGCGGCCCCATCACCTACGAGCGGTCCAAGCGTCTGCACAAGCTGGTGCAGAACCTGCCCCTCAACTCCATACTTCTGGAGACCGACGCACCCGACCAGCCAGGGAGTGCCCATCGAGAGGCGCGCAATGAACCGGCCTATCTGCCGGAAGTGCTGGATGCCATCAGTCGCCTGCGAGATGAGTCGGCGGATTTCATTGCAGAACAGACCAGCGCCAATACCCGCAGACTCTTCAATCTCTACAAGCGTGTCGCTACCTCGTGAAAGATTTTGGGACATCCGAGTCCCCAAAATCGACTCGCCAACGCGACAGCCGTTATGCCCCGACC
>JAHXHT010000268.1 GCA_025656435.1 Candidatus Thiodiazotropha sp. (ex Gloverina cf. vestifex)
GGTCGGGGCATAACGGCTGTCGCGTTGGCGAGTCGATTTTGGGGACTCGGATGTCCCAAAATCTTTCACGAGGTAGCGACACGCTTGATGTTTTTTCTTGTCGTCCAGAACACGTGCGATGGCTGTGGCGCTGAGTCCGATCTCATGCTTGAAAAGAAAACGCCTCTTCATGGCATCCGGCAGCTGTTTGAACTTTTCGATAAAGACTACAGACCATTTACCATCTTCTTCTATATTCCGGGGCAGATAGCTGGCTTGGCTCTCGACCTGTTTATTTGGCGGAATGCTCTGACTGGCTCGACCGAGATATTTAAAGAAGCTGAATTTCAACTCCTTGGGCGTTTTACTCGTGTGGCTGGAAATTACCAAGTGTCGCCAGGCGGAATAGTAGGCCGCCTTGCCGAAATCGGTTGTACCGTATTGTCTGACGACAAAACGATAGACGCGCCCGCGGTAACGTTCATAAAACGCCTCAAATGCATCCTGCTCCTTCTCCATGACCTTGAGAAGAACCGCATCAGTGTCAAATCTCCGTGAGCTCACTTCTGCTATCTCTCCCGGGAGCGATGCCCCCATCTTGTCCATCTATTGAAAGGAAAATAGCAGAATCCCTTGCCATGCCTGAAATAATTCCGTATCTACCAGCCCAAATACGAGTATTTCAAACCGGATAGACGTAATCATAGGACATTTCTCAATCTGATTTTGCAAACACTCTCTAACATTTATTCCGAATTAACATCCCGTTATGCTTAATCCCATGCGTATATCGGTCATCATTCCCACCTTCAACCGGATCAGCACCCTGCCGAGAGCCCTCGATTCCATTCTGGCTCAGACGCTGGCCGCCGAAGAGATTATTGTTGTCGATGATGGATCAACGGATGGCACCCAGAACTGGGTAAGCAAAAACCGCCCTCAATGCAAAGTGTTACAAAAGGAAAATGCCGGCGTGAGCAGCGCGAGAAACCTCGGCATTTCAGCTGCCAGCGGCGACTGGATAGCCCTGCTCGACTCGGATGATGCCTGGCAGCCGCAGAAGTTGGCGCTGCAGATGGCCGCTTTGCAGGCATCCCACGGCCTGCGTATCTGTCATACGGAGGAGATCTGGATCAGAAACGGTAAACGGGTCAATGCCATGAAGAAACATGCAAAAGGTGGGGGTCAGATTTTCCAACGCTGTCTACCCCTCTGTGTCATCTCACCCTCATCGGTAGTTCTGCATCGCACCCTGTTCGAGGAATACGGTCTCTTCGATACCAGCCTGCCTGCCTGTGAGGATTACGATCTCTGGCTGCGACTCTGCGCCCACGAGGAGGTCCTCTTTATCGATGAACCACTGACGGTAAAATATGGTGGACATGAGGATCAGCTATCCCACAAACATTGGGGCATGGACCGTTTTCGCGTGACGGCACTGGAAAAACTGCTACAGTCGACATCTCTCTCTGAGCAAGACCGACAGGCCACCCTTGAAACCCTCATCACAAAGACAGGCATCCTGGCTCAGGGAGCGGGTAAACGCGGACATCATGCGCGTGCAGAACACTATCTGCAGTTACAGAAAAAGTATCAGGGCAGACTGATAACATCGTGACTGAAAGACAGGTCAATATACTGGTCGCGCTACCTGCCGAGGCGAAACCCATCATTCGTGCTTATGGCTTGCAACGCAAGCAGCCCGACGACATTTACCCCCGCTATGCGAAACAGCAATTCACACTGGTCCTCACTGGACCCGGTACAGAGGCTATGGAGAAAAGCGTAGCGTTCCTTCACAGCCAGCAACAAGAAGACAATTCGGCAATTTGGCTAAATATCGGTATTACAGGACATGGCAGTCTGACACGCGGGACTTGCCTGCTTGCTGAAAGCGTCAACGATCCGCCAGCGGCGCGTTATTGGCAGTTGTCACCTCCAGTTGGCTATCTACTCCCTGCAGGTCCGCTTCATTGTGTCGCTGAACCAGTGTCGATCTATAAGCAGGATACTGCTTACGACATGGAATCATCGGGGTTCGCAGCCGGCATTGATAAGATCGGTGCGCTTGAGCGGGCCCAGATCATGAAAGTTGTCTCTGACAATCCTCAAGAGCCGTCCTCTCAGATAAACGGTAGAATGGTGAGCAACCTGATACAGAGTGCCATTCCAACTCTCTCGGTGTTGATTGATCGATTGAAGTCCCATGCATAGACCTGAAACAAGAAAAATCCTTGTCACCGGCGCCAGCCGTGGGATTGGCGCCGCCATTACCCGGCGGCTGGTGGCAACCGGCTCTCATGTGGTTGCCGTAGCCCGTGATTTCTCCGACTGGACAGAGCACCCGCCTCAACTTGAGACCATCAACCTAGATCTGTCGGATCTGGATGGGCTACCTGACCAGTTGGGTGAGATCACCCGCACCCATAGCGAACTGGATGGCCTGATCCTCAATGCAGGTCATGGCCGCTTCGGCTCATTGGAGGAGTTTTCCTATCAGCAGATTAGGGAAATGGTAGAGATCAATCTGCTGCAACATATCTATATGGCCAGGGCATTGACCCCTCATCTCAAGAAACAGGGGCATGGTGATTTGATCATCATCGGGTCAGAGGCCGCACTGAACGGTGGACGCAAGGGCGCCGTCTACTCCGCTTGCAAATTCGCCCTGCGGGGACTTGCACAATCACTGCGCGAGGAGTGCAGTCAGAGCGGCGTGCGAGTTAGCCTGATCAATCCTGGCATGGTCGACACACCATTTTATGATGAACTCGATTTCGCACCGGGTGAGACACCGGAAAATCACTTGCGACCGGAAGATGTGGCCGATGCTGCTGAGATGGTACTGCAGGCCCATCCCGGTACTGTTTTTGACGAAATCAATCTCAATCCGTTGAAAAAAGTTATCCGATTTAAAAAGTGACTCACTTCAATTTTCAACCTATCGGTACCATCACCTCCTGCTTTAAGGAGAAATTCGGTATTCCTCGGCAATCGGGGCTGATTCTGGAGGCTCGGGCCACTCTGGATATTCTGCCTCCCTATAATCGCCCGGAGGCATTTCGGGAACTGGCCGAATACTCCCATATCTGGCTCACCTTTGTCTTTCATGCCAACATTCGGGAAAACTGGAAGCCGACGGTCAGACCGCCACGCCTCGGTGGCAACCAGCGGGTCGGTGTTTTTGCCTCCCGCAGCCCTTTCCGGCCCAATCCGATCGGACTCTCAGTGGTGAGGCTCGAACAGCTGGATATTGACCACGGCGGCATCCGCCTTCACCTAAGGAAGCTCTGAACGAATCCATCGATTGAGGGATAATGGTGCACATTCTAGGCCAATCATTATATAGACCCCATGAAGCAAACA
>JAHXHT010000269.1 GCA_025656435.1 Candidatus Thiodiazotropha sp. (ex Gloverina cf. vestifex)
TCCCTAACAGTCACAATTACGGCCATACAACCGCGCCTACGCCTATCGGGGACTAATCACCTCGGCTTTCAGCCTTCCATGGCGATCAGCGGTTGCCTTTATCCCCCATCTCGACGAACTGATAACCATCCTTCTCTTTGTGCTCTTCGGAAAGTGTCAAATCATTGTGATGATAAAACGGTACCAGGATATTCTTAGCCCCCTTGAAGGTCCATTCCATATCGTTGATACGGCCGTTATAACCTTCGAAATCCTCGATCATGACATCGGAACCCAGAAAGGCGTCAGTTACCTGCCCCGATGCCAGACGACGTACACGTCGTTGGAAACCAAGATAGAGCCAGGCATTGTCACGCTTGAGATCATTCTCGTAACGGTGGATCAATAACTGGGTATCTTTGACATCAAAGGGTTCCAAAGCCTGCACATAGATCGCCCGGAAGAGTCCAGCCGGATTCGGTGTAATTTCAGGCAGCGGCTCCTGATTAACGCGATGCTTGAAATTGAGGAAATGGAAATTGAACTTGATTGTCCGCTCCAGCTTCCCTGAATTCATATCCTTATATTTCCAGTAAAAAGGATAGATGGCGGCGTTGTCACCCCAGTTATAACCATACTTATAGTTCCAGGCCAGCTTCTCACCGACACGTTGATCATCCATCGATGGCTCTTCAGGAAAAGGGCGGCCTGCAACAAAACCCTCGATCTCTCCCGACTTTTCACCCAACTTCACCTTGCCGATGCCGTCTCTTGTCGCCTGGACATGGTTGGGATGCAGATCGAATGAGGTGGTCTCACCCACTGTGATTTTTGTCCAGCCCTGACTGATGAACTCGAGCATGGCAGGATCGATGACATCCTTGAATTTTTCCACATTCGATTGATCGATGACCAACCCGGCTTTCACACCTTCATGGGTTAGCACACCTTTGCTGTAGGGATAGAAGCTGTTGTCCACATCCTCATTAGTCGCAGAATGAGCGGGGAGCGTAGCGGCAATCAAAAGACCTGCCACCAGCGTTGTATTAAGCAAACGCATTGTAAAATCCTCCATTTGAATACTTAGAAGCGATAACGCAGTGTGACCTGAAATTCATCTTCGGCCTGAGCCATGCCGATGGGCCCTGAGCGGAATCTGCCAAGCGGTTCGAATCCCGCCAGATTGCGCAGGGCTAGGTCACCCGGGCTTCCTGTTCCGGTGAAAGGTGGGAAAGGATTACAGGCGCGACAGTCGTCAAATTCCTGGGCACCGTCACCCACCTTGATGTTGGCACCCACAGTGAGTCTCAGATTGTCGCTGATGAGCCAGTCGACAGAGGGTGCGATGGTACTGGCATGCGCTTTGAAATCATGCGCCAGAATGACTTGCGGGCTGACCCGGTCATTCTTGTACCAGCCTTTCATGAGAAAGGTACCGATATGGTTGAGTTCCCAATCAGGAATACCCGCTTCAATACCGTTCACATCCTGGCGTTCATGATCGACCAGATATTGACCAAAAAGCTGGGCGGAGAGCAGAAATGCCCGACGTTCGTTCAGGAAAAGAATAAAGGTGGGACGATCCCAACCCACCACATAGCGTAATACATCCGACTCGGAATAGAGTTCTGGCTTAAGCGTATTGGCAAACTCTTCACCTTGCGTATAAGCCGTCTCAACACGAAACACCGACTTGATATCATCCACATAGAAATCCAGTGAACCACCAATCAGATTCACCCGTGGAAAATGCATATCGAATGCGATCAGATAATCGTAACGCTGCGATTCGATGGCGGTGGTAAAAGGGTTGTCCGCAGTATCCACCACGGCGCGTGGGGAAGGTAACTGCGAGCGGTAGGTCAATGCATTCAGCGAGAAACCCAATCCCCGATAATCACCTTCCATCTTGACCCCGAATTGCGAGTTGCTGAGCGACCAATCAGGCAGATGAACATCCCGGATACCAATAACATGTTTTGGGAAATCAGTGGAAAGCGCACCGCCGGCAAAGTTTGATACCGAACAGCCGTTATCCCAGCAGTTTTTCATGGCGCGGAAGAAGCTGCCCGCATCAAGAATGGCGTAGGGAGATCCACCCTGCCCCAGATTACTCGGGCGGAACTTGTCAAAGTTCCAGACAAACTGCATATTCAGATCATCAAAAGTCTCGGTCGCACCCATGCGGTACTCACCGGTCGCCATCCACATGGGGATACGGATATCCTCCAGTTCGTCGTAGATGTTATGGCGTGAGAAATCGACAGGATTGATGACATCCAAGACACGAAACAGATCGGTACGTCCCCATACGACCTGCTGCCTGCCGAGGCGGAAGTTCCAGGTGGGACCACTCTCCGTGGGCATGGTGGCATCGAGATAGGCCTCACGCAGAAAGTCGAGACGGTCGTTGAACTCGGGATACTTCAGTTCGTTCTCGTCAAAATCGAGGTAGTCGTCGATACAACCGCGGGAATCCTTGTCACAGGGACGAACCGGCACACCCATGCCAACCCCGCCCTCGGTTTCATGCAGCGCACTGCCGAGATTGACCAAACCTTCGTTGGGGTTTTGTGTCGTGTCAAAGCCGAAGCCCAGCACACCGGTCGAGATATCCGAGGCGCCCCAGGCACTCGTGCCGGAACCACCAACCGATTCCATATTGATCGGACCCCCGGCTTTGTTACCGAACTGATCGTCATTCAGATCGTAGACCGCGTCGTAAGTCGCGCGGAAGGTACCGACAAAACTGACGTTCGAAAAGGGTCCCTGCGCCCCATAATCCTTGGAACCCTCTATCTGCGCCGTATTGCGCATCTTACTCAGTCCGACATGACGGCGAGTATAGGTAGCGTTCTCGACAAATCCGTTGAGTTGCAGACTGCCATCATCCGAGGTGTAGGCTGCTGCCTGATCACCACAAAAGATAACCGCCAAAGTGGCGGGTAACAGTGCCGCATGAATGACCGGATGCTTCCTCCCCGGTTGTTGTTTCTTTATGTCTAGGAACATCCTAGCCTCCTCCTCATGCTGAAAAATAGTAACCACACCTTATCTATGCAGCAGCCGTGCCAAAATATAACTTATTGATATTCATGCCTTATTTTACGGACAGACCGGAATGATTCAGGATATAGTGAAAATATCGATATTTTATTTCATCAAATGATCATATGGATTTATTTCGATAATTTTGTCAGGCAAAAAAATAGCCGGAACATTGTTCCGGCTAACAAAGGAGGGATCATTCTTTTTTACGAGTTATTACATCAAGCGTGTCGCTACCTCGTGAAAGATTTTGGGACATCCGAGTCCCCAAAATCGACTCGCCAACGCGACAGCCGTTATGCCCCGACC
>JAHXHT010000270.1 GCA_025656435.1 Candidatus Thiodiazotropha sp. (ex Gloverina cf. vestifex)
ACGGTCGGGGCATAACGGCTGTCGCGTTGGCGAGTCGATTTTGGGGACTCGGATGTCCCAAAATCTTTCACGAGGTAGCGACACGCTTGTCCTGATGCCAGAGCCTGAAAATAGGACTCGGTGGAAAAGTCACCTTAGCTTGAGACGGTATGACGGGTCCTTAGGCTGTAACTGAATGTGAGCTTGCCAGTGCAAAAACTCATGGAGATCATACCTGGGTTGGATTCCTACCGGGGACGGTATGCTTACTTGTCGCTACTTGCCGCCATTGCACTCATGGCGATTGCCTATCTCGGCTGGAGTCACGTCAGTAAAACAAGCCACTCCCAGATTCAAGCGATCACTCAACGGTCTCACACAGCCGGGTTGCTGCTGGACATACAGACTCAGCTTAATCGGCTGGAAAATCACCTGCATCGTATCCTGCTTGACCCCAGCTTAGGTGATTCCCAGGAAGCGGACACAATGCTTAGTGAGTTGGACGCAAGACTTCAATCGCTGTCCAACTCCCTACAGAATGTATCACCCAGACAGGCCAGTCTGGCATCAAGCCTGCTGGCTGACTGTAAAGCGTTAAGTCGAGAAGTGACACAACTCGTCGAGATTCGTAGAGAGGCTGAACGCTGGTTCCCTGCCATGCGGTTGATGCAGGATGAAATGTACCCAAGTCATAAACTACTGCTTGGAGAGCTGCAGGAACTACTGCATGAGATGGAAGCGGGGGTGACTACGGAGGCAGCCCAGGAAGCAATCACGTTGGTTCGTGGCCTGCAAAGCGCCTGGCTCGGTATGGTCGAGGAGATGCATCACTTCGTGACTTACCGCTTCGGTGTCATCGTTGGTGATTCACAATTCGATGTGCCTGATTATCGATCCAATATCGACTACTTCTTACAGCAGGTCCTCACGAAAATCGATGCATTGCGGCTTCATTACAGCAAGGGGGCAATCGATTCAGCGAAAATAGAGCATATCGATCGATTAATGGCGCATGTGAGCACCTGGATCAGCGCCAGTGAGCAAGTCTTTATTGCCATGGAGAAAAAGGTCTGGCGGCATGACATGCAGCTGATGCGTGAGTCGATCACCCCGATAATGGTCCGCATGCGTGAGCGCTTTTCTCTGATAGATCTTCGCTTGGACAATGATTCAGTGTCGGATATTACACAGCTGACACAGACAGCCAAGCAGTTATCAGAATCGATACTGAGTATTGCTGTCATGGGAATCCTGATGATTCTTGCCGCCTATCTCTATATCAACAGAAACCTGCTTCAGCCGATTGCCCAAACGGCGTATGCATTAAAGGAAGAGGCGAGGGGGGCAGTTGATATCAAACCGCCGCCAGCAGATCTGCGGGAAACACGGGATCTCGTGGATGCATTCAATGAAATGCGTAGACAGGTCCACCAACGTCAACGTTATCTTGACCATATCGCACACCATGATGCGCTCACACAGCTTCCGAACCGTGTTCTATTTCGCGATCGGCTCGAACATGCCCTTGCCATCGCCTTGCGAGGTGAAACTCAGGTCGGCCTGATGTTTCTCGATCTTGATCAATTCAAACAGGTCAATGACAGTCTCGGCCATCTGGTTGGTGATGAGTTGCTGCAAACAGTGGCAGAGCGACTGATTTCCTTGGTTCGCAGTTCGGATACTGTTGCGCGACTGGGGGGGGATGAGTTCGCGATACTTGTAGAGGGGCTTACCACTCGGGAAGATATGTCGTTGCTGGCCAAGAAGATTTTGCGGGTCGTTGAGCAGCCGATGATGCTGGCAGATCAGGAGTTGCGAGTATCGGTCTCAATTGGTATCGCAACAGCTCCGCATGATGATGTTTCTGCTGAATACTTAATTAGAGACGCAGATGCCGCGATGTATGAAGCCAAGCGGCAAGGCAGGGCAGCCTTTTGTTTCTTTAGCGATGAACTGACTTCAAAAGCCTCGGAAAGCTTGCAGCGCGAGAGCCAGGTACGGCAGGCTGCAGAGAAAGATGAATATATTTTCCATTTTCAACCTGTCGTTGACAGCCAGACTGGGGAGCTGTTTTGCTTCGAAGCATTGATGCGCTGGCAGCATCCGACACGGGGCACGCTTCATCCCATAGATTTCCTCTCCGTATTGGATGAGACCGGCGTCATTGGTAGCGTGATTGATCCGCTTATAGAGCAGGCGATCGCCTTTCAACATGAGCAGTATCTGCAACGGGGAGAAAAGATTGCCATCGCCATCAATCTGTCAGTCAGATTACTAAGCGCCCCAACATTTCGCCGACAGCTTTTGGAAAGAATGATTGCAGGAGACTTTTATTCAAACAGCCTGATACTTGAGATTACGGAAGATATTCTGATGCAGGATTTGGCTGAAGCGGAAGTCTTTCTGCAGCAGTTAAAAACACTGGGTGCACGGATTGCACTGGATGATTTTGGTACAGGACAGGCATCTTTGAGCCACCTCCGCCAATTCCCCTTCGATTTTCTCAAGATTGATCGCGAATTTATCCGCAATGCAGATGCTGACTCAAACGATGCCAGCGTTGTACTGGCGATGATCCAATTGGCCCATGCCCTTGGTATTGAAGTGATCGCCGAGGGTGTAGAGACCGAGTCTCAACTGACTTTTTTACAGGACCTGAATTGTGATTACATCCAGGGATATCTGATCGGTGTACCCAGCCATGCCAAACACCGGGTGGAGTTGACTCAACTCACACCCCTATTTGAGCGGTGATCGGTTAATCAATGTGAATTCACTATTCCTGGGGTGACGGGTCGTGTCCTACTCGGCAAGTGAGCTTAAAAACCAAGCGTGGTGGCAAACATAACGACTTGAAATCAACAGCTTGTGCATCGGTCATAGGACAATTGTTTTATCCAAAACCTTGACACATGGAGCAAAGTGACTTAGATTTCTCGCTCCACTCTGCAAGTGGGTCAAAAACGACACATTTACAGAGTGCTGTCCCCATCGTCTAGAGGCCTAGGACACTGGCCTTTCACGCCGGTAACAGGGGTTCGACTCCCCTTGGGGACGCCAATATAATCAAAGGGTTACGTTAATTCGTAACCCTTTTTTTGTGCCTGTATCTGATTGTTGTGCCATTTTCTGCCTCTGGAAAAATCAGGACTTAACTTTGTGGATTCAGGGCAACAAAATAGAACTTTCCCTGGTTCGCCGGTTTTCCAGATCATCATGTGCATATCGTGCTTCACTCAGGGCATATTCTTGACTGATATTTACAAGCGTGTCGCTACCTCGTGAAAGATTTTGGGACATCCGAGTCCCCAAAATCGACTCGCCAACGCGACAGCCGTTATGCCCCGACC
>JAHXHT010000271.1 GCA_025656435.1 Candidatus Thiodiazotropha sp. (ex Gloverina cf. vestifex)
ACGGTCGGGGCATAACGGCTGTCGCGTTGGCGAGTCGATTTTGGGGACTCGGATGTCCCAAAATCTTTCACGAGGTAGCGACACGCTTGTATCGAGGTGATCTGTCTGATTAGCGTCTTCTGGCCGGTCTCTTCACAACGGCGTGAAAACACATGCAGGTGACGTGATAGTTGTCGAGTTGAAGAGCTATTCCAGATGCCTGATGGCAAGATCGGCCAGTTTGCCTCAATCTTCTTCATGAATGCCTGAAACTCGGCTGAGAGATCATCTGCAAGGTGATTTTCAGTCTTCGACATGGTTTAGAACCTGCATATTAACCACAAAAAAATAAGTGAATATTCTACTGCTTTTTCAGAAAATCAAAAGCTTAGTTTGCTCTGTTTTGTGGGACATTTGTGGAAGTGTAGAAATTCACTGGTTCTGCCGGACACCGGTAACAGAAAGGTTGATAGGCCATGTTTTCTGTGGTTCGCAAACCACTTAATTTCCAGACCAGCTCGGCACATCGTCTATGTGAAAATGCTGAAGCGCTTATTTCGATCGGAAACTGATATTCAGAGGAGTGAGTGGAAAATCAGTATGTCCGTTGACTGAGCCTTCTATTCCAAAGGTGATATTAACTCACTAAATTAATCAACTATTGTTAGGTAATACGGACGGTAATCATTCTCACTGCTCAAATCTGATCTGGCGAACAGCCAGATGTCAGAGGAGGTACTTGATGAAATTGCACCCGACCCCCATGCTCGATCAGCTGGAGAGCGGCGAGTGGCCAAGTTTTGTCTCTGGCATCAAACGCTTACGTGATAATCATCCCGATAGTCGTATCCGCGAAACTACCAACGATCTGTTGGGCCAACTGGAACACTCCTATGAAACCCGAAAGGGCTATTGGAAAGGTGGAACGGTGAGTGTCTTTGGTTATGGCGGCGGCATAATTCCCCGCTTTTCAGAAGTGGGCGACCTATTTCCAAAATCCAGGGAGTTCCATACCCTGCGAGTACAACCTCCTGCGGGAAACTACTACACCACCGATGTTCTGCGACGATTGGCTGATAGTTGGGAGAAGTGGGGTTCCGGTCTGGTCACCTTTCATGGCCAGACAGGCAATATCATGTTCATCGGCGCCACCACGGATAACACTCAGCACTTCTTCAATGAGATCAATGAGTATGGGTTTGATCTGGGTGGAGCGGGTCCCTGTGTGCGTACCGCACAGTCCTGTGTCGGTTCCGGTCGCTGTGAGCAGTCTTGCGCCAATGAGCATGAGATCCATCGCCGGCTGGTGAATAACTTTCTCGATGAGATGCATCGACCGGCACTTCCTTACAAGTTCAAATTCAAGGTTTCCGGCTGTCCCAATGATTGCATGAACGCTATCGAACGGGCTGATTTTGCCGTCATCGGCACCTGGCGGGACGATATGCAGGTGGATCAGGACGAGGTGAAACAGTACGTGGTCACAAAAGGCCGGCAGTATCTCATCGACAATGTCATTACCCGCTGTCCGACCCACGCCCTCTCACTGAACGATGACGACACCCTGAGTGTGGATAACCCCGACTGTGTCCGCTGCATGCACTGTCTCAACGTGATGCCCAAGGCGCTCTCGCCTGGTAAAGACAGAGGCGTCAGCCTGCTGATAGGCGGTAAGCGTACGCTGAAAATCGGTGACCGTTTCGGGACTGTCATTATTCCATTCATGAAACTGGAGGATGAATCGGATTACCAACGTCTGGTCGATATCGCTGAAGAGACCATCGATTTTTTTGCTGAAAATGCATTAGAGCACGAACGCATCGGTGAGATGATCGAGCGTATCGGTCTGGTCAACTTTCTTGAGGCGCTGGGTATCGAGATGGACCCCAATATGATCGTACATCCACGGGAAAACTCTTATATACGAACCGATCATTGGGATGAGGAAGCAGACAAGTGGTTTGAACGACATCCTCGTCGTAAAAAATCGGCAGATGCGGCCTAAGGGAGTGATGATCTATGGCACATGCAGAGCGTAGAGTCCCCATCGAGAGCGGTTGTCCAGACGGTATCCAATACATGCATCCAGTGATGCGTGAAAACTTTGGCCACTGGCACTATCACGAAGACCCGAAGCCGGGTGTATTGCGGCATGTGGCTGAAAGTGGAGATGAGATTTGGACGGTGCGTGCCGGTACCCAACGTATTCTCGACCTCTTTACCCTGCGCAAGCTTTGTGAGATCGGCGATGAGTATGCCGATGGCTATGTGCGATTTACCATTCGCAGCAATATAGAATTCATGCTGTCGGATGGCTCCCGGGTAGAGCCCCTGATTACGGCATTGGAAGCGAACGGCTTTATTGTTGGCGGCACTCGTAATTCTGTAGCAACCATTTCTCACACTCAGGGCTGGCTGCACTGTGATATTCCAGCCACAGACGCTTCGGGCGTGGTCAAGTCGATGATGGATCAACTAATCGATGAGTTTCGCCACTGGAACATGCCCAACCGGGTGCATATCACCACTTCCTGTTGTCAGATCAACTGTGGTGGGCAGGGTGATATTGCAATCAATATCCAGCACACAAAACCACCCAAGATTGATCACACACAGGTTGCTAACATCTGTGAGCGTCCCTCCGTTGTGGCTCGCTGTCCAGTTGCTGCAATAAGGCCGGCTATGGTCAACGGCAAGCCATCATTAGAAGTAGACGAACGCAAGTGCGTCTGTTGCGGCGCTTGTTATCCGCCTTGTCCACCCATGCAGATCAATGATCCGGAGCATTCCAAACTTGCGGTCTGGATCGGTGGCAACCATTCCAATGCTCGCGGGCGACCCTGCTTCCAGAAGCTTGTAGCGGCCGGGATTCCTAACAACCCACCACGTTGGCCGGAGGCAACCGCCATCGTTATGCGTATCCTCAGGAGCTATCAAAAGAATGCGAGAGACTGGGAAAGGATCAACGACTGGGTTGAACGTATCGGTTGGCCCCGCTTCTTCGAGCTGACCGAGCTGCCCTTCACCAAGTTCCATATCGATAACTGGCGAGGTCAGCAGAAGAGCCTGAACGCATCGAGTCATTTGAGGTTCTAAAGAGAGGATATCCTAGTGATGCTCTATAGAACGGCAGGAATTAATCATTTTACCCATGACGGATCCTGAAAAAAATGCAGAATTCACGCGCCGTCGAATAGCGAGGCATAACCGATGAGAACAGTCATAGTTTCTTCTGCTGGTGCTGTTTTTTTTCTTCCTTCGCTGATCGCCATGGAAGGCTGAAAGCCGAGGCGATTAGTCCCCGATAGGCGTAGGCGCGGTTGTATGGCCGTAATTGTGACTG
>JAHXHT010000272.1 GCA_025656435.1 Candidatus Thiodiazotropha sp. (ex Gloverina cf. vestifex)
TAACAGTCACAATTACGGCCATACAACCGCGCCTACGCCTATCGGGGACTAATCGCCTCGGCTTTCAGCCTTCCATGGCGATCAGCGCTCGTAGTCCAGATATACATGGGATTGGATTAGTGTCCGCCGCCCTTGAGTGCCGTGACCATACCCTCGATAGTGTCTTTGGCGTCGCCGAAGATCAAAGAAGTATTGTCCTGATAGAACAGCAGATTATCCACACCGGAGTAACCCGGATTCATGGAGCGTTTGAGGAAGTAAATCTGCCTCGACTTGGCAGCCTCAAGAATCGGCATACCGTAGATCGGGCTGGAGGAATCAGATTTCGCCGCCGGATTGACCACGTCATTGGCGCCGACAACCAGCGTGACGTCTGCGGTCGGAAACTCTGAGTTGATCACATCCATCTCCACCACATGGTCATAAGGAATATCGGCCTCGGCCAGTAGCACATTCATATGCCCCGGCATACGACCCGCGACCGGATGAATGGCAAATTTAACACTGACATCACGCTTCTCCAGCAACTCCATCATCTCTTTCAAAGCATGTTGAGCCTGGGCCACTGCCATACCATATCCCGGTACGATGATGACCTTGTTGGCATCTTCCATCCAGTAGATGGCGTCATCCACCGAGGCGGATTTCACGCCCTTCTGTGCCGCCTCACCGGCGGCACTCACTTCACCGCCACTCTCACTGCCGAAACCACCGAATACCACATTGATGATAGAGCGGTTCATGGCCCGACACATGATGAAAGAGAGAATCGCACCGGAGAAACCGACGAGCGCACCGACAATGATCAGCAGCAGATTCCCCAGGGTAAAACCAGTCGCAGCCGCCGCCCATCCCGAGTAGCTGTTGAGCATGGAGATGATGACCGGCATGTCAGCGCCGCCAATAGGGATGATCAAGGTAAAGCCCAACACGAAGGCAATCAGCGTCATCAGCACCAGTGAGGCCATACTCTCGGTCATGCCGAAATGGATGCCGAGTAGAACCGTCGCCACTGCCATGGCAGCATTCAGCATGTGCTGACCTTTGAATTTGACCGGTGCACCGCTGACCAATCCCTGCAGCTTGGCAAAAGCCACCACGGAACCGGAGAAAGTGATAGCACCGATAATGATGCCCACTGAAAGCTCGCCCATCATCACTGGATTGAGCGTGCCTGCAGCATCATGGTTCAGATAGGTCCCGATCGCCACCAGTACCGCGGCCATACCAACAAAACTGTGCAGTGCCGCTACCAGTTGTGGCATGGCTGTCATCTGTACTCTCGAAGCGAGAACGGTTCCGATAACAGCGCCAGCTGCAACGCCAGCAATGATAAAGCCGTACGACTGAACCTCGCTCCCCAGTAGGGTGGCGATGATGGCAATGGCCATACCCGCTATACCGAGATAATTACCCCGCCTGGCGGATGCCGGATGGGTGAGACCTTTCAGCGCCAGGATGAAAAGAATTGCGGATATGAGGTAGGCGACTGCCTGAGTATTTGCGGATATCTCCATGGAAGCAGCCCTTTATTTGTCTTTTTTCTTGAACATGGCAAGCATGCGGTTGGTTACCAGAAAGCCACCAAAAACATTGATAGATGCCAGTAGTACCGCGATGAAGCCAAACAACTCTGCAACGGTGCCAACAGAATCAAGCCCGGTCACCAAAAGGGCACCAACGATGATGATGCCGGAAATTGCATTGGTCAGAGCGACCAGCGGGGTATGCAGTGAGGGCGTAACGCCCCAGATCACCCAATACCCGATAAAACAGGAAAGGACAAAAATATAGAGCGCAACCAGTGTATCAGGCATCGGTTTATCCTTCGTTTATAAAAGCCGCATGAGCACTAATGGATGTATGGTACAAAGAGGCTTACGCCTCAGGCTTGACGCGCATGGCAGCCGTAATCTCATCCTGTTCCAGATCCTTCAGGACAAGGCCTTCATCTGTTTTATCTACCATAATATTTAGCAGATTCATGATGTTGCCTGCATAGAAGCCACTAGCATTGGAGGGTACCATCGACGGATAGTTAGTGTGTCCCACGATAACCACGCCATGTTTGGTGACGACCTTATCGGGTTCTGTCAGTGGACAATTGCCGCCATTGGCCGCCGCGAGATCGATAATCACAGAGCCTTCCCGCATTTTCTTGACCACTTCTTCGGTGACAAGCACAGGTGCAGGTCGGCAAGGAATCAGGGCCGTAGTGATGATGACATGTGCCTTACTCAGTTCATCAGCCAGCAACTGCTGCTGCTTGGCCTTGGCTTCATCCGACAACTCCTTGGCGTAACCACCCTCACCTGCTCCGCTTTCACCCACATCGAGTTCGATAGCTTTCGCACCCAGTGACTCGATCTGCTCTTTCGTCTCAGGCCGCACGTCATATGCCGCGACATCAGCACCTAAACGACGAGCGGTGGCAATTGCCTGCAAGCCGGCGACACCAGCACCCAGCACGATCACTTTAGCCGGTTTGGCCGAGCCTGCGGAGGTCATCATCAAGGGAAGAAAGCGCCCGTAATGGACGCCAGCTTCAATCACTGCTCGATAGCCAGAGATATTGCTCTGCGACGAAAGCGCATCCATCGATTGCGCCCTGGAGATGCGAGGTATTCTCTCCATGGCAAGATAGGTAGTGCCTTTATCTAAAATCGACTTGAGCGTGCCATCGACTTCACAGGACTCCACATGGGCAATCAGAATCTTGTCCGAAGGCAGACGTTTCACTTCTTCATCAGTCGGCTTGCGTACCCTGAGCAGGATATCCGCCTGCATGGCATCTTCCTCGGTGACGACTTCAGCACCCGCTGATCGGTACTGATCATCACTGAAGTAGGCCTTTTCGCCTGCACCAGACACTAAGGTAATATCGAAGCCCTTAGCGATGAGTTTCTTGACAATATCCGGAGAGAGCGCCACACGGTTTTCACCCGGCATCGACTCTTTTAATAGGCTTAGTTTCATCTTTTTTTGTTACCCACCAAGGGCGAGCCCGTATTGGTCACTTATTTGAGTTGCGCATTATCCAGACTACGCCAGGCTTTCTCAAGTCGGGGATAGACGGCATGCTTGCTGGTAAAAGTGCAATGTCCACACTCGGCATTACTGCCGCTTAATTGCGATAATTGTATTATTAAACAATAGGGTAGTTTATGTCTGAGTTGTATTTTTTACTATATTTTTTGTGCCGGTCAGGCAAATTTACGACAAAGCTTTCAAGCGTGTCGCTACCTCGTGAAAGATTTTGGGACATCCGAGTCCCCAAAATCGACTCGCCAACGCGACAGCCGTTATGCCCCGACC
>JAHXHT010000273.1 GCA_025656435.1 Candidatus Thiodiazotropha sp. (ex Gloverina cf. vestifex)
ATTAGGTGGAATCACCCCGATACAGAAGCTGGCTCAGACAGCTTAACAGTGACTACTTTTGAGTCCCATTATTAATGGGGGGATTACCGAGCCACGATGCAACACAGACCTGTCGCGACATTGCTTAGCCTTACGGCACCTGACGGATACAATGGGGATATCAACCTACTGGTTGTTGTACGCGACAATGGCGCGCTGGCAGGGGTCGAAGTGATAGGACATCGTGAGACGCCCGGCTTGGGTGATAAGATTGAATCAGGTCGATCTGACTGGCTGCAGCAGTTCGTAGGGGCCTCTTTGGTGAATCCGCCACAGACAGCTTGGCGTGTGAAGCGGGATGGTGGATATTTTGACCAGCTGACGGGAGCCACCGTTACGCCTCGAGCCATCGTGAAGGCGGTCCAGCAAGTACTTGCCTATCTGCGTGATCACGGCAGCGATCATTTTGAATTTGAAACCGACCCAATAACATCCAGTGAAAGAATCAAATTGGAAGGCGATAAGACGTCGTAGCTGGATTGGTTGTGGAACTGTCCAGCATCTTGGGCACATGTGACTATCCCATTCGTCATTTGCAGCTGAGAGTAAACTCACATGAAATCGATAGTTTCACTGGTCTAAGGCGTGCCATTTTTGGCACTATAGAGATATTCGATGATGACTCTCAGAGATGAGAACATCATGTCTTCCAAGAATATCTAATTATGAGCAGATCATGAATCAAGTCAGTCGAGCGAGTGAGGGTGTTTCTGAGTGGTTGCAGGCGTTCATCAAGCAGGACTCTTCCAGTGGAATCCTGCTGATCATAGCCGCCACATTAGCCTTGTTACTGGAGAATTCTCCCCTGAGTTGGCTCTACGATGCGCTACTCAATACGCCAGTGGAGATTCGTATTGGTGCTTTGCATTTGGACAAGGTACTGCTGCTCTGGATTAACGATGGACTGATGGCAGTTTTTTTCCTGCTTATCGGTCTCGAAGTAAAGCGTGAGTTTCTTGAAGGGGAGCTGTCGAGACTGGATCAGATCATCTTGCCTGGTCTCGGTGCGGTTGGCGGTATGCTGATTCCTGCAGCTATCTACTATTGGTTGAATCAGGGTGATCCTCTGGCAATGAACGGCTGGGCGATCCCAGCTGCAACCGATATCGCTTTTGCTCTAGGTATCCTGGCGCTGCTTGGGGATCGGGTGCCAGTTTCCCTCAGGGTCTTTCTCATGGCATTGGCCATCTTCGATGACCTGGGTGCTGTCGTGATTATTGCACTTTTCTATACAGCCGATCTCTCACTCACCAGCCTGTTGCTGGCAATGTTGGCAGTGATGATCATGCTGGGGATGAATATCATGAATGTCACCCGAGTCTCTGCATACATGTTGGTTGGGGTCATTCTGTGGCTGGCTGTGCTCAAATCAGGTGTGCACGCGACGCTTGCCGGTGTGATTGTCGGGATGATGATTCCACTCAGGGACCCGAAAGATGCGAATCACTCCCCACTGAAGACGGTGGAACATGGTCTGCATCAGTGGGCCACTTTCTTTATTGTGCCAGTATTTGCCTTTGCTAATGCAGGCGTCTCACTCTCTGGGGTTACCCTGGGTAGTCTGCTAGAACCCATTCCTCTCGGAATTGCTGCGGGCCTGTTTTTGGGTAAGCAGGTCGGTATCCTGTTGTTCTGTGGTGTTGCGATCTGGCTGGGATTCGCCAAGCTGCCCAATGGTGCAAGTTGGTGGGGCTTCTACGGGACCAGTATTCTTTGTGGTGTCGGCTTTACCATGAGTCTGTTCATTGCATCACTGGCATTCGAGCAGGGGGGGTCTGAAGCAGTCATTTTGGGGGATCGTATCGGTATTCTGGTAGGTTCGGGTATCTCTGCCGTGGTGGGATATCTGCTGCTGAGGATATTCAATCCCGCAACCAAAAGAGCATCTGCAGCATAGTGGGCCATGCGGTAAATAAGGTAACGATCAGCCGGACCCACAAGCCTCAGCAGCAAGGCGCGCGAACGTAGGACTGGCAGGCCAATTCAAGTGAGTGCAACACTGCTGCTGAGGCTTGTGGGTCGGCCCGAAGGGAGCCCAACTCATGAGCCAATGCTGCGTTGTGCTCCTTGGAAAGGGCTTGCCATTCCCTGCGGAGTACGCCTTGCACCACGGGCATTTCCTTCGGTCACCTTGGATCATGAGCTGGGCTCTGATCGTTACCTTCTTTACCGCATGGCCCACTAGGACCTGTTCGGGAAGGTATTTTCTATACAAAAGAAAACTTAGACTCGAGTTACGGGTCAAACAGGCAGTGTTTCGTTAAAGCGGCTCCAGAGGAGACCATAAATGTTGAGCAATTCCGCGCCCTTGATGATTGCCTTGGGTCTGTTTTCCTTCGGCCAGGCTATGGCTGAAGTGCGGATTGGGGAGATGGCACCCGACTTTCAACTGATGGATCAAAATGGCAAGGTTCATAGCTTATCCAGCTATCAGGGTCGTTGGTTGTTACTCTATTTTTATCCCAAGGACGATACGCCGGGATGTACCAAAGAGGCCTGTGAGTTACGTGATGATCATGTGCAACTGGAAAAGATGAGCATCTCAGTGCTGGGAGTGAGTACGGACGATATTGAGAGTCATCAGGCCTTTGCAGAGAAGTATCAGCTGCCTTTTCCGTTACTCTCTGATGCGAGTGGGGAGGTTGCCAAGCGTTTCGGATCATTATTCCAGATAGGACCGATTAAGTTCGCCAAACGACACAGTTTCATTATCGATCCCCAAGGGCGTGTCGCGCATGTCTATCGGGACGTCGACCCGAAAACGCATAGCGATGAAGTGATTGCACAGATTGAGGCTTTTCAGCTCAAGGCGCCTTAGTCGACAGAAAGGGGATACCGGCTTCATGAAGCGATGCCGCCAGGGCATCCATGGCCGGTTTTATCTCACCACTACCTCTTAAACCCAGTTCGATGGAAGGTGTCTCGCCAAGTCTTGGCAGGCTGTAGAGCTTGAATCCGGGAAAGCGCCCCGCAAAGGCCTCCATGATAGGTACCAGTGAGCTCTCCGGGGTGTGTATTACCTGCAATGAGGCCTCCTCAATGATTTCACCTCGCTTTTCTGCATAGTATTGATCGAGTACCCACTCAGCCATTGGCCAGGCCATTTCTGGGAAACCGGGAAGGAAGTAGTGTTGATCGATGCTGAACCCCCGCTGATCGCCATGGAAGGCTGAAAGCCGAGGCGATTAGTCCCCGATAGGCGTAGGCGCGGTTGTATGGCCGTAATTGTGACTGTTAGGG